>JAFGDW010000015.1 GCA_016931935.1 Candidatus Zhuqueibacterota bacterium
CTTGTAAAACAGGATGATAATCTATAAAACATATCACGGCCTGGTTGCTTGGGCTGTTAGGAATAACCTGATTTTGGGGTCATACATTATTACCGCTAAAATATTTCTGCTTAGTTTCCATTTAACAGTCACTTATCAATTGATTTAATGAACATCTGGAAATCAATAATTAGAAAAATATAATTTTTTATTTCCAAAAATGCAACTCTTTTTTCGGTAGCATCTGGAAAAGCATTGTGCGAGCGCAGCGAACTTTTTTGTAAAGGATTGCAATTTATTCATGAAAAAACAAACATGTGATGGTCATATTGAACAACAAGATTAAACATGAAGTAATAACAGCGTTCACAATCGAAGTATAAGTAGCGCATTTAATACTTTCATTCAGTTTCGCTTAATTTACATAGTTGACACTCAGTGATTCGGATACAAAATTAAAAATAAAATAAATCCGTTTGCGACCATGGTTTGTTTCACTTGTATTATATCTTCAGTTATTTTGAAGCTAACTCATCCTGATGAGTGGTACTCTGTATAAAAAATGCCCTGACGAAGATCAATTCTAAATGTATCTCATTCAGTAGAGAATTGACCCTTCGCAAAGGCAATAAATTGAAGTTTGTGGAATTATTCCGGAACAAAATAATTTATTTTAAAAGCCGCAGGAAGCAGGCAGGTAAAACACGTGAGTCGAATTGCATCCTGAAGATTATAGTAGGAACGATACTATCAACTTCAGCAAAATTTGGCGTTAATGCAGTAAATACATGCTTCAATTAAATTCAGCAACAGGTATGGTTCGCTCGTCCGCCCCTATAACTGATTATTCATGTTTCGTATATTGTTTTTCCAGTGAAAGAAAAGTTCGCAATTCCGGTTTCGTCATCACCACTGTTTGTATGTCTACAGGAGGTTCGACTTCTTCAATAGATTCGCGCACACTTTCAAGTTGATAATCCTTGATTGTCACGTCGGCGAAGGGCATGGCTAAAGTTATTTTCACAGCTTCTTGCTCAAACTCAATGCGCTTTACAATGCCAAGCTTGACAAGACTGCAATTGATGCACGGATGCATTACATGGCCCACTTCGCTGCGAATATATGCTTCAGAAAAATGATGAGTCATAATTGCCTACTTTCTAACAGTCTGTCTTATGAGTTGTGCATCACTAATGAATCGTACTCCCGAATTATCGACGCTTATTTTTTGCCGAGTTACATCATTTTCCTACGGTTCATTTATCCCCAGCCGTTCAATCATTCGCCGCAAGGTGCCTTTGTCAATTCCTAATTCCTTAGCAGTCGCCAGACGTTTCCATTTATGGCGAATGAGTGCTTGTTCAATTGCTTGCTTTTGAATCGCTGCCAGTGAAAACCCGATCGATGATTTGCTGGCTAATGTCGTGTATTGCTTTTGAAATTTTTCCGGCAAGTGTGAAATTTGAATGGTTTGACCACGGCATAAAATAAAACTGTATTCAATGATATTTTCGAGTTCCCGAATATTACCAGGAAAATCGTAATTAATTAAAACGTGCAACACTTCATCCGAGACATCGAGAATTTGTTTGCGCTTCAATTTATTAAACCGGTTGATAAAATGATCGATTAACATCGGGATGTCTTCCTTACGTTCCCGAAGTAGGGGTAGTTTGATGCATACTACATTCAAGCGGTAAAACAGATCTTGACGAAACGTTCCTTCATCGACCATTTGCTGCAAATTTTTATTAGTAGCCGCAATAACTCGGACATCTGCGTTTACTGATTCTGTCGCGCCAAGCGGCTCATAAACACGTTCCTGCAGCACCCTCAACAACCGCACCTGCATAGCTGGTGAAATATCGCCAATTTCATCCAGAAAAATGGTACTGCCTTCAGCCAAAGCAAATCGTCCTGGTTTTGATTTTTTCGCATCAGTGAACGCCCCTGCTTTATAGCCAAACAATTCTGATTCCAGCAGCGTGTCGGGCAGCGCGCCGCTGTTGACGACCACCATTTTCTTTTTGCCACGCCTGCTTAAATGGTGAATCGCCCGGGCAAATAGTTCTTTTCCGGAACCACTTTCACCTTGAATCAAAACGGTACTATCGCTGACAGCCACATCCGGTAAAATATCGAATATTTTTTGCACCGCATTATTTTTACTTATAATATCCTGAAACGTATATTTTTGCTCGAGTTGTTTACGGAGTTCCGTAACTTCAGATAGATCACGAAACGTCTCAATCCCGCCAACAACTTTTCCATCTTTATCCTTTAACGGAGCAGCGCTTATTGAGATCGGCACCTGTTCGCCATTG
Source organism: Candidatus Zhuqueibacterota bacterium (assembly GCA_016931935.1). Classification (GTDB taxonomy): domain Bacteria; phylum Zhuqueibacterota; class Zhuqueibacteria; order Thermofontimicrobiales; family Thiofontviventaceae; genus Thiofontivivens. The sequence goes on from JAFGDW010000015.1 coordinate 2,304, forward strand.
GAATTGATAATATAAATCGACTTGTTGGTAATTGGGCGGCCGTCCTGAATGCTCTGTTTAAGCAAACATTGACTATCGCATATATTGGAGTGAAAAACATCCCGGCATGTGCTGCCAATCGCTTCATCTTTGGGGACACCGGTAATTTGTTCGGCAGCGCGATTAAATGATGTAATGCGCCAATCGCAATTCACCGTAAATACGCCATCGGCAATGCTATCGAGAATGACATCCGTACGAGTTTGATAATTTTGGTCCGTTTGGTTTTTCATTTGTTTACATTTACCGAAAAATGAACGTGTCCTTTTGCCAGCTTCTATTTTCAATTAGTGCGATGGCTGAAATATCTTACTAAAGATAACATCTGTCAAAGTTCGTATCAATCCGATTATCCACACCAATAAAATAAATACCGTGAAGAAATAATAAACGAATTCGATAATAACAAAATGGGTAATTTCCCACATGATTCCAGAAGATACACTGAACACTACAATGACAATGCGTATGGTAGCTCTATTTGTCTAATATAAGACATTATTATAATTAATGCCATAACAAACTACTATTCCGAAAACCGTGCATTGACTCAAAAAAATCTAACCACGCCACATTAAAATATTTGCTGATTCTATCGATTGAAAATGATTTTTCCCGCCTTTCTATAGATATCGCTTTCCATTATCTTTCTGTGCAATTACAATATTTTTCAGTTGCTGAGTTGTAATATTTAAAATAGCCGTTTTCCGAATTTAAATAGGCCACGACTGCATCTTCAGCATTTTCCATTGTCGTTTTAATAACCTCAATATTTTTTGAGGCAATATACTTTAATGATTTCACGCCCATGCTACCACCCATGAAAAGTTGGCAATCATGAAGTAAATCCACTATTTTTACCGCTTGTCCATGCGCTTTCTTCCCCTCGTGCACGTTGGTATTTTTCCTGATTTCATTAGCATAAATTTCTCCATTCAGCACTTCATAAATAATGTAATATTTACTTTCACCGAAATGCTTTTTCCGAATGGTGACTTTGTCATCGCTCGCGACTGCTATTTTCATGTTTATTTTCCTGTAAAATTTTATTCATAGTTACCAGATTAGATGTACAAACGTGCTTAAAGATTTACAACTAATTCGAATGATGTAATAAGTCCAGCAATAAATTTGTATGTGAATCGCTAATTCACCATTGCCTCCTCGGTTGTATGGGTCGGCTCAGTAATCCGTGCAAGCTGGTTCCGCTGATAAAGAGTAATGACATTACTGACTGTCAAGTTTTTTTCTTCGATTTTATAGATATCAATAAAACTATCCTTCAAAATATGAAAGGAAATTTCACCAATTCGTGCAGTAAAAAGCATATCCAGCCCATAATTAACAATCACTTTCACTACATTCAATCCAATATGCTTTTCTTTGTCTAAAAACTCATTCAAATAGAAATCTTCAATTTCAACCTGATCGTTTTCCATTTTTAAAATCACATAAAATGGTGCACGGCCAAAATGCGCATACACCTTGGACTGGAAACCGCTTATATCTTCAACCGGAATAATTGCAGTTATTAACTGTTGTTTCGATGGTTCCACATGGATAAATACAGATTCAATGAAATCATATTCAGAAGTGATTTTCCGCTCGACTTCATCGGCTAATTCATGGGCCTTAAAAAGCGTTAGTGATGGATTTGCCGTAAATGTCACATCAACCATCCGAAACGGCCCGGTTTGTCGCACATTCACTTTAAGCATCTGTTTTACACCATAGACATTACGCACGATTTGTTCAATGTTCTGCTGAAGCTCACGATCGAGATTAGCGTCCATCAATGCCAACAGGGAATTCCAAATATTTTCCGCACCCAATTTTAAAATCAGTAATGAAATTAACATAATAATGAGCGCTTCAACATAAGGTATCCTCAGATAGCTCAATAGAATGCCCGCCAACACAACAACCGACGACCAGATATCTAAAAATGACTCACGAGCATTGGCAATCAGCGATTGTGATTGGATTTTTTCACCCATAACCTTTTCTTTTCTCGCAATGAAGAAAGCGACCACGATCGAGAGAATTGTCACTATAGCAGGCAACCAGGGAAATCCGAAAAAAATAGTCGGCTGTGTTAATTTGCCGAATCCATCCACACATAATTCCACGCCTGCCCAGAAAATAAAGCCGCCGATGAGCAATGTTCCGATTGTTTCCGCTTTATACAGGCCATAAGGGAATCGGGCGCTCTTCTGCCGGGACGCCAGCCATAAACCAAATGCCGACGCAAAAATTGCAATGGTATCAGCCCCGCTGTGAAATGCATCGGCAACGAGTATCTTTGAATGAAATAAATAGCCAACCACACCTTTTAGTAATGAAAGTAACAATGTAATAATCGTCGCAATAAGCGCCAGTCGCTGGCCTTGTTTTAATTTTTCATTTTTATTCATCTATATGATCGCTGATTGTGGGCAGGCAGGCACGCATGCGCGGCAACCATTGCACTGCACTGCGTCAATATCAGCTTTTCCGTTAACCAAAGTAATTACATCCAACGGACACGCTGGAATACACCTGCCGCATCCGGTGCACAGATCGGGATTGATGTTAGGGACAGGTCGGGATGAATAAACCGGTCGTTGTTGTACGCTAGGCCCTGGCATTTGAAATTGCCGGGTCATTGCCGTTCCGCACGACGGACACGCTGATTGAAAACAGGGAACACCTTGCTGATGCACCGCTGTCGCGCCACAACTCGGGCAGATACAATTACCCGAACCAGTTTGCGCATATCCGCGTCCAGCACCGCGTCCCTGTCCTTGACCCTGACCTGCTCCGGCGCCTCTACCAGCGCCTCCTCTACCGCGACCGCCGCCCCTGCCGCCGCCTTTTCCAAAACCAAATTGCATAGTAATCTCCATTTATAAAGTGATCTGTTTTCGCTTGTTCGTTAAAAAACTACTGATTCGTATCATTTCCCATTCGACGCTCCTTCGACCAGCCCCATATTAAAAAAACGCTGCTTATGACAAACAGTCCGAGCAACAGCATATGATTGGCATTAATTTTTATCAATCCCAATGAAGCAAGCTCTTGCGCCGACTCATAATATCGAAATTGATCCACAATAAAACGGTCGATGGAATAATACAGAAACACGATCGCAAACGTGAATCCCCTAAAACGGTGATAGCGTTCGAGCCATAACGCCAGCCCAAAGCCGAGAAAACCCAGCGCCGAAGCAAAAAGCTGGGCCGGCCATAAAGGAACGCCGGGAAAAATCGATCCAGCGACGCCTTCAGGCGGAAATACAATGCCAAGCACGCTGTCGGTCGGACGGCCGAAACAGCACCCGTTTAAATAACAGCCACCAAGCCGTACAATGCCCGCCCCCAGCAGAAAAACCGGCGCCATAATATCGCCCAACGTTAAAAAATTTAATTTTTTCATTCCTGCATACCCAAACGCGGAAACAATCGCCAAAACAATGCCGCCAACCATCGACAAGCCGGCGATTCCAATCACGCCATTTTGCAAAGGATTAATCACATTGAACCATTGCCCCCTGAATTCATCCAGGTGATAAACAACATACCATAACCGGCTGCCAACAATGGATGCGATCATAATAACCACTGAAAAATCCATAATAATATCCGGTCGAATTTCGAAACGGCGGGCGCGTTTCATAGCGATCGCAATGCCAATTAACATACTGAGCGCCAGCGCAGCGCCATAACTGCGTAATTCAAACGCGCCGATTTTTATAAGAACCGGAAGCATCTGTTTATTCATCCCTTTCCATTTTCACCAAAAAATCTCCGTTACGAACGCCAAGATGATGCGCCACATGATCGCACTTTGCCATCAATATGAAATAGATATTTCTACCACAACCACATAAGCCTTCATAATTGCCCTGTCCTTTGGCGATTATCAAATCAGCATTGTTAAAAATATTTTGAAATTGCAGTGATGTATGCTGTAAAATTGTGCCAGGCGTGTCATCACCGTTCGAAATTACTGTGGCAATCCTGTCCATCCCGACTTGAATTGCGTCGGCGATTGTAATATCGTTGATAATCGGCGCACCGCGCACCGCAAAATACACATTGGGATGCTGAATCGTTTCCAGAAAAAGCCGGTCCATGACGAGTTCTCCCGCATTATCGCCTAGGTAAAGCAGTGTTTGCGCACGTTGAAGCGCCGCCTGCAATTGCCGCGAATGGTCAATCGCCAGGGATACGGATTCTGCCTGTTGCAGGGTAGCGTTAATATCAAATGGATTATTGGGGCCAAAGTCGATTATATTTCCGGCAATTGCCAACCGTAACGCGAAATTGAATGGATCCGGCGCATCGGCTACTTTCTGTTTTAATACAGGATAATAGTCAAGCATTAACGCGTTAAATTGTTTTTTTATTGCATCATACGGATCATCATTATTCAGCGCCCGGCGAATGATACGGTGCATTTCCCTGCCCATTGCCGGCGGCGACTGATTGAAATTTACATCGCTAAAATATTTCAACACGCTGCGCATTGCGGCATCTTGCTTTTCAAGAGGCACAAGCCCTTTTTTAAACAGGTTGGTCAAACTGCCAATCGCACAGGGAATACAATCATACGTAAATGTCAGTGGTTTTTGTTTCGGATTCGTCGTCGTTTTCATTCATTCCTTTACCGGTTAAAATATCGTTCCATTCGGTCGAATGCAGTATGAATCATCTCATCCGGGACGCAAAACGAAAGTCGCAAATGTTGTTCTCCGGTTGGACCAAAATCGGCGCCCGGTGTTGTTGATACTTTTGCAGCCCGTAAAAGTTCTACGCAAAATTGGTGTGAATTTTTTCCTTGCTCCAATACTATTTTGGGGAACATCAAGTACGAGCCACCTGGTTTTTGATATTCAAACACCGATGGCAACCGATCGAGCCGATTACACATCAAATTCCGTGCGGATAAATATTTCAGCCGGAACAATTCCACACACTCCTGGGAATTTTGCAATGCGGCAAGCGCGGCGTATTGCGATACAACCGGCGCGCATATTGTAAACGGAATATGGGCTTTGTTAATTTGCGGAATCAATTCTTCATCCGCATGCAAATAACCAATTCGCCAGCCTGTCATCGCGTATGTTTTTGTAAATGTAAAACAGCTAATCACATTTTTTTGCATTTCCGGGATGGAAGCAATGCTGAAATGGTTATGCTCATCAAATACAAAATATTCGTACGCCTCGTCCGTGACAACCATCAAATTATGCTCCAGCGCAATTTCAGCCAGTTGTCTGAGTTGCTGTTCGCTGAAAACCGCACCGGTGGGATTGCTCGGTGAACAATAAACAATCGCTTTTGTTTTTGGCGTGACCGCTTTTTTAATTCCCTCGATATCTAATATAAATCCGTCTTCTTCAATCGTCGGAACAAACACCGGATGGCCGGAAGCGAGCGCCACTTGATTTATATGCGTTGAATACGTCGGAGAAGGTAAAATGACTTCATCGCCAGGATCAATAATCGCCATCATTGCAGCCGCTAATCCTTCGATGGCGCCAACGGTTACAATGATTTGAGCGATATTCGCATCGATCTTGTTATCCCGCTTCAGTTTTTTCACAATTTCCTGACGCAATTCCGGCAATCCCGCGCTCACAGAATATCCATCAACCAATCTCTTATTAATTGCGGCAATCGCCGCATCCCCGATAAAATCAGGCGCGCCGGATGTCGGTTTTGCCCAGGACAGAAATGCGACATTTTCATTTTCTTTGGACAGTCGTGTCATTTCATGGATCGCAGATTTTGGTATATCGGCCACTCGATTTGAAATGTGCATAATACTTTCCTTGTGAAAAAGTCAATTTTTTGCCTGCTTCATCTCATCGGACGAAACAAAAGTCCCTGATGCATTTATAAGCTCACCATCCAAATGATCGATTTCGTGCTGAAACACACAGGCAAGCAGTCCATCTACTAATAACGTGACTGGTTTGTTGTCTGTGTTTATGCCAACGACAACAACTTCTCGTGCACGTGTTACCTCGTATTCCTGATTGGGCAGGCTCAGACAACCTTCAATGTTTGTTTGAATGCCGCCTTTCCAGCCAATGTTTGGATTTATGAGTTGATAAAGCCTGCCATTTAATCCAACCGTTATCAGTCGTTTGGAAATTCCAATCTGCGGCGCCGCCAGGCCAATGCCATCACTAATGTTCATGATATGTGTCATTTCATCTAATATATCGCGAATTTCCGGATTAATTTCTTCAACCGGTTGCGCGATGGCTAATAAAATTGGATCCGGATATGTGATAATTTTTTTAAATATCATCGCTTATTTTATAAAACCTCCCTCGTTCCATTTCTTCCGATCGAATTCGTTTATGTTTCAATAACGAATCAAGATATTTATTAATCTCGTTGGGATGTGATCCCAGCACTGCCGATAAATCATAACTGGTGCAGGGTCGTCTTTTTAATGTTTGAATGATTGCATCTTCAATCTCTAAATTGTAGCTGGCGATATGTTCTCGCTTTTGAAAATTGGCAATGATATCCGTTTCCCAATCCAGATGTTGTGCTATGTTTTCCAGCTTAATTTTAGTTGCTGCTTTCACCCAACTTTCTGTCCCAGGCCGGTCAAGCGTATTCAATTGCACCTGATCAGGTCTGATGCGATGTATTGCCTCGCGTAACAGTTTTATTTCTTCTTCAGAGTCATTCACTCCGGGAACAATAAATATCTCCAGCCAGATTGTTCCGGGAAATTCTGATCTTAAATTAACAAGTCCTGTAATGATGTTCTGAATTCCCAATCCTTTGACCGGCCGATCGATTTTTCGAAAAACCGGATCAGAAGCGGCATCTAATGACGGGAGAATTAAATCAATTTTCTTCACTTCATTGATAAGTATTTGTTGATAAAATAAGGTGCCATTTGTTAACAAGGCTGTTTTATAATGAGGAAAATCATTTTTTAAAAATTCAACAATTTGTCCAATTCCCGAATGCAATGTCGGCTCTCCAGCTCCTGAAAAAGTAATATAGTCCAGTTTCGGGCTGGTGGACAAAAATTGTTTTAATTCCGAAATTACAGCATTCGTGGGCGCATATTCTTTTCTTTCAAGCGTTAAATCGGTTGTGGCTCCGCACTCACAATAAACACAATTTAAAGAACAGGTTTTATACGGAACCAAATCTATTCCCAATGAAATCCCTAATCTTCTTGAAGGAACCGGACCAAAAAGGTGGTCAAAATGAATATTTGACATAATATACTATCTCTCTGCGTTAATAACAACAAATCCACCATCTCCAGATCCACTCTGAAATTGTTGGGTATGTTGAATTGATTTTAAATCACCAAATACGGTTTGTATAATAGCAAATGAATGAAAACCATTCCGTTTTAAACAAGCGATTATTTCATCCACTGAATAAAAAGTCGCCGACTGATAAAATACATTTTCATGCTTTTTTTTCAAATAGATTTTGCCCAGCGCGCTGTCTTTATCGACAAAACCAATAATCAGACGTCCGGCTGGTTTTAAAATTCTGTTGGCTTCAGCAAATGCGCTGTCAATATCATTGAAAAAACACACGGATGTCACCATCAAAGCAAAATCCATCGAATTATCTGGGAATGGCAGGCTCTCTCCAACAGCGCGCGCAACCGTAAGCGTTCGCTTTTTTGCTAACGCCAGCATCGATTGGGATGGATCAATTCCGATGGAAATGCGCAAGGGCGCGCCAAATTGCCCGCTGCCGACGCCGATTTCGACGCCTATTTTAGCCGTCGGAATAAAATGCCGCACGGCCGCTAATTCGGATTGATAGACGTATTTGTTTGCCGTGAACCAATTTTCGTACTCTAATGTGTGTTGTGCAAACGGTTGTATATTTAACATTTCAATTGGCAATTCTTTGGTTTCCAGCTTACTCCGCAAAGCAAAATCGATGTCAAAATAATAAAACATTCGTGTCACACAGCTTGAAATTATTTTGACTATAATTATTTTGACATTTAAAATATTTGAACGGATTCAATCAGGTATTTACTTTCGTTTTTGAATATAAAATTCATCACAAACAATCAACCAAACTATATTTATCAGCACATTTCCTGATACAACGAAGCAATCTCCTGTAGCGAAGGAAATTGCTTCGTTTTTGTTTACCATCTCTTCATAATTACATAAACCAGCGACCATTTTAAAATGAGCGCTATTTTTCACCGGCATCCTTTTCCAGTTCCTCGATGCGTTTCTGAATATCGCCAAGCGCATTTTGGAAATAATCCGCTTGATCTTTTAAATAGCCCAATTCCTGATCGGGACTTGCCTGCGGCCAATTGGCTGCTGCTCCATACGGCGCTTGCCAGGGATTCCAGCCTAACCGGGTCCAGCCGGGCAGACCAGTCGCATAATACATATGTCGATGCCCTCTGCCGCCGGCTCGCCAGAATCCTCTACCGGCAACCGGATTCGCGAAACCCGGGACCTGATAGCCGGCACAAAATCCTGCGGCTCTGCCTGTCATTGCTCCCATTCCCCATGGGCCTGTTCCATCACCTCGTGGCATATGTTTCACCTCCTTCAATGTGTTATTATTTTTTTGAGTTATTGTATAAATCTCAATTTTGATCAGTTACTGTTGATATATTTTCAGCGTAGTAGAGCGATGGCATCGCTTAACGCGATGCTAATCATACATTCGAATCGTTTCAACGCGCCCGTCTGCCTTGACCCGGTCCCATTCTCTTTCCGGCCCAAACAGGAAATCCATCATCATTTCTCATCACATATTTTTTTGTATTCAATTCGAAATCCTTTGTAATAATCAAAGGCTTATTCTGAAATGTGACTTTTGAGCCGGCTACAGCAATCGATTCCCCGGTTTTAAACAGCAGCTTTTCTTGCTCAAGATACCACACAGGCGCGACAAATACATTCGTTTCCTGGCTATTCTTTTTTAACGTTAAAAGAATGCCGGGAAAGCGGCCATACCCCGATTGCGCGGTATCGATTTTCACAATGACGCCTGTTATTGTTTCGACCGTCGCCTTATTATATGATCGGGTGATATCATTTTTGTTCATTCCCCTGCCAGGTTGGGCAGACACTTGAGTTGTCAGGAAAAAACTAAACGATACAAAGAGTAAAAAGTTGATACTTGTTTTCATAACAAATCTCCTCTACCATCCAATTAAATAAACAGTTAAACCAATGATAATTCCAAAGCCAAGATTAAACAGTTTAATTAAAATTGAATCTTTGAACGAATATGAAAGCAGGGGCAGCATACCGTGGCCATCCTGCACTATCGAGCTGGCCAACAGCACCGAAAATGGAATGAGTCCCTGTGAAAACATCATCACGAAAATGAGGTGCGGTCCAGACTCGGGAACCAGCGCTGTGAGCACCGCAATAAATCCGACAATTACCATATGCGATTTTACGAATGCCTCGAGATTCCAGTATTGCAATCCAACTTCCACAATTAAAATTGCAAAAAACGACCACAAAAACACCCGCCACAAATGTTTCTTTGCAATATGCGTCCAAATATGTTCACGTAAAAAGTGCTCGGGCACGCTGCCAATAATCACAGCGGCAATAGCAACCAAAATGGTAAGCGTGAACCGTTTCCAACCCCATATTGGCGGACCAATGATCCCGGTTGTCAAACCGATTAAGAAAAGCACAGCGCCCGCTAAAAATACCGCGCGGATAAACGATATTTTCAGGAAGTGTTCCGCCAGGTTCTTTTTGTCGAAACAATTGCAGGATTCGATTGTGTGCACCTGCTGAAATTCGCATTCAGCGCATGGCTTAATTTTCATGATAGCGGCAAGTTTATCTGACAGCCATGCTAATACAATTCCTAAAATAAACAGCAATCCAAACAGCAGCAGCGCCTGTTTGGGGAACAACGCCAGCATTACAAACGCTTCATCGCCGGAGGTGGCCACCATGCCGCCCACAATTGCGCCGAAGCTTATTAAACCATGCACGTAAAATGAGACGTTCAAATAGGCGCCCAGGCATCCCGGGGTTGCGCCCAGAAACGACGCCACCGTATATTGGCGCCAGCGGTTTTCTTTCATACCCGATGACATCCGGCCTTTTGTGAGCACATTCAGATAATCTACAATTAACATCATCACAAATACAAACACGGTAATCATGATTGCATGTTTAAATATCGTTAACAATTCCATAGCGTTTACTCACTATTTGTTTATGGTTGAATCGCTTTTGAATGCAGCATTCGCCGCCATTCGATTAGAAATTCTCGTTCCGCCCTCTCCGAAATCCGCGGCGCCGGTTTCGGTTTTTTCCAAACCGTCCTGGCATAAGAAACGCCGACGATGCCAGGGTGTCAGTTATAAATGCCTGAACCACATTCTGAATATTTCCTGTAACCCAAGGTATCACCTTGATATGCCGGGCTTCAATTTGCTGCCATACGCAATCATGAATTGCACCGCAAATAAGAATTTTGATGTTTTGTTCTGCCAGCAATTGTACTATTTCATTGTTACTTTTTCCGCAAATATCGATTTGCGAAGCATTACTTAAACAATAATCCGGCGAATCAAGCATAATTAAATTTTCTGCTGAATCAAGCAGCGAGGCAATTCGATTTTGGTAAGCGGCAATAGCAATGTACATATTGCATCCTTTTTAATTTGTTAAATAACATATTTTACAAAGTCTGTGCCGTAAATTTTTAGACAAGTTAACCGACTGATTTTTAATTATATTAGCTTTTCATATATATAAATTTTCCTAACAATATAAGTGCATTCTGCACCCGATTTTGTAAAATATCGAGAGCAAAATACGCCTTACTTCTTTTTTATTCATAAAAAGACTCATATGTCCCAAAACCAGCCTATTCAGGCTTTGCATTCTTATCATATTTACAGTAGGAATTCGTGGATATTCGAAAACTTATCGGAATAATATTGCCAGTTGACTTAGTTTGCCAACTATCGGTGGGGTACAACTAGTATTAGCGGCGCAATGGTGTCGAAGACAACATTTGTTTGTAAGTCGACTTACAGGTACAGCCGTTTTTTGACTTCGACAGAGCTTTTCGGAATGGCTCTTACTGTCAAATTTACAAAAGGAAAATCCGCAAATGAAATCATTGCCAGTATGTTAAAGAAATGATATAAATTTTTCTGTTGCAATTTTTTTATTTTCTATGTACATTTAATATTTCCTATAATAAACATTCAAGCATTTAAATAAAAGGATGAATGATAATGACATTTTAGTATATAATTGCTTCTAATGAATCTGTTTTTATATAAATAATTTAATGTTCTGCAGGGTAAATGATATTACATCAGTGACGATGAACTTACTGTGGATATTGTGAATCAGAATTTTTCGCTTACAGAATCAGGAAATGGATCGACCACTATGCTTCAACGTGTTTTAATGTTTTCGCTTATATTCTCCATTTTTGCTCCGCTATCAAGTCAAGCTCAGATGCCGCTAAAAGATTCCCGTTTTGACAGTTTGTTATCTGATTACGATCAACATGTTGCCAGCGTCATCGAAGAATCAGGTGCGCCGGGAGTTGCGATTGCAATTGTTAAGGATGGCCAGTTGGTATTTGTCCATGGTTATGGCGTCCGAAAAATGGGATCACCCGAAAAAGTGAACATGCATACTGTTTTTCGTCTGGCATCCGTATCGAAAGGATTTGCTGCCGTACTGACTGGTTTGCTTGTAAACGATGGCATTATTTCATGGGATGATCGAATCATTGATTACTTGCCTGAATTCCGCCTTGCCGATACAACAAATACAAAACAGCTTACCATTAAAAACATATTGAGCCATACATCAGGCGTTGTCCCCCACGCCTACGATAATCTCATCGAAGCCCAGGTTCCGTACTACAAAATTATGCAGGAATTGCATAACGCGCCGGTCGGGTGTGAGCCGGGCACGTACTACGGCTATCAAAATGCTGTATACAGTCTGATTGGCGAGGTAATTCGTGAGGCAACCGGAAAATCCTATCGCATATTACTTAAAGAACGAATTTTCAAACCGCTGAATATGATTGACGCGTCGTCTACACGCGACGATTTGGTCGCGAATGAAAACTACGCGCGTCCACATGTTCGCCGATACGGTCAATGGACACCTGTTCATCTGCGCGATACGTACTATAATGTCTGTCCTGCCGCAGGTGTCAATGCCAGCGCCTGGGATATGGGACAATGGATGATTGCAATGCTCGGCGACATGCCGCAGATCATTCCACACTATGTCCTCGACGAAGTAACAACCCCGGTTGTACGAACCCGAACTGAACGACGACGTTTCAACTACAAATATCATATCAAACGTGCATATTATGGTCTCGGTTGGAGAGTATTTAACTATGATGGTGAAACGATGGTATTTCATAGCGGCGGGCTGCGCGGGTATCAGGCAAAAGTAGCAATGCTACCCGAGCATAACGTTGGGATTGCTGTATTACAGCATTCGGGATTTCATAATCGACTGGCTTACGAATTTATTGATATGTATTTAGATTTGCATGAGGAGTTGTATGCGAATCATGCGGATTAGTAATAGAATTGAATAGTAATGCAAAATTATAACATTAAACCTCCTCCTGAAGGTATTTCATCAGGAGGAGGTTTTTTATTCACCAAAATGATTATGTACATATCGCAACTGAAGCTGGAGTGCAGCGCGTTCATCGTCTTTATTCATTAATGAGAGTATACAAGGAAGCGATACAGGAGTAGAGATGCTGGTGCAATGTATATATACTTACAATGGGCATAATGTGAACATGTTGGAGTACAGCGACTGCGTCGCTGTTTGAAGTGACGCAGTCAATTCACTCCATAACTGCATAAAATGAAATGTTCAATTCGTGACCGTTTTGTGTATAGGCATTGCATGCCCGATTCCCTTTGTATAAGGCTCGTATTTTCCAATTAGCTGAGTAAAGTACATAATCATTTTCACCAATTAAAAAATTATCTTTATTTAGATCTATTTCGACGCCTTGTAACTTATTTCACCCGTCATTTACTTTCTGGCAAATTTTGTACTCATTTCCGTTAATAAATCGTACTTAATCGAGCCTGTTCCGCTTTGATGATTTCATTAGCTTTGTTAAGCGAATCCATCATCGCATTGTATTTATCAGCCATGTAACGATCTGCTTCTGCCTGCTTTGCAGCTTCGATGGCTGCATTGGCAAAATTCAATTTTTCTTGTGGTGATTTTGAAAAACCGGCAACACCGAAAATGATAAATCCGATGACCAGTAGCCTGAACAACAATGGATTTTTCATGGTAATTCTTCTTTAAACGTTAATTGTAATTATGTTACAATTTCTAACTGTTTTGTAGACAATTGAAATTGTTGATTAATTTATTCAGTTACAGGCACAATGCCACAAGCGCTTGATGTATTCAGCGATCATATTATCATAGCCTTCCTGTTTCAAAAAACGGTTGGGCGTGATGAATTTCAATTAGCTAACCGGGAATTATTAGCTTGAAAATCGTAGTACGATGTATTAAATCGACGATCGCGGATAGCACACACCAATTTACATTTACATTAATGCCTGCGTCCTGACAGCATAGAATCAGCTCGACTGAAATTGATAAAGCACACTTTACCCGGCTCATCATTCAGGAAAGGCAATTTGGATCCAATTTTGGAATAACAATTTGGAATTTTTCAGGTAAGTAGTGGAAGTCTACAGAAAGGATAGATAGTTATAGAATCCCAGAAGGAATACAGTGAAATGAATAAAAAGCGAATTGTGTTCGTTGAATGATTTGATTTTTAATATTGGGCGTTTCATATTCCGGATTCAATCCTGATGGTTGAAATCACCCTTAAATTGCGGCTAATTTAATAAAGAAATGTTTCCTTTGCAATATATATTTTAGCTATTTTTTAATGAGTTAAAGCTTATCATTTATATTTTTTATTTGTTTTCGTTCAAAGATGAATAGAAAACCTGGCGCGGCAAGCCGCATGTGAAATGTCAAACGTGAGACGTGAGAAAAAAAATTTTGACGTTTCAAGTTTCACCTTGTGTAACAGGATAAAAAGGGCGTTTACCTTTAATTTTTTGCACAAAAATGCAGAAGTTAATTGGTAATACTATACAATTCATTTAAAAAATTGTCGTCCGTCTACGTATAAAAATTTCCATCGCCAAATCATTCAATTTCCCCTATTCTCAATATACATTTCATCAAACTTGGTGCTCTTTCCATAGCAGCTTCAATATTCCAATATTCTTCGACAAATTCTTCAATCGCTGCCACATAACCCGGTCCAACAACGGATGATACATTAGCTTGTGGCACAATTTCTTCACGACGAATTTTACGTCGTGATCGACGGGCAAGATTTATTAGCTCTTGTTTTGGATCATGCAATGCTTCAGGATTTTGAGGAACGACGTCTTTTGATATAGAAAGGAAATTCGCAATACCTTCTCTATCAGCTAATAACCAGCTCTCCAATTCCCGTATGACTACTCGAAAAAACAATTTATCACAACGGTCAGGTAGCCAGGAAGTTATAACATCCGGTGGACAATCAAGTTTAGTGTCCATAAAATCGACAAGCAGTAAAATCGGATTTCCGAATCGAGCACGTACATTAAATCCACTAATTTTATTCTGTAGATAATTATGACCTTTCTTACCAAAAGCTATTCCAAATTCATGCCCTGAATTCATAACCAACTTTTTTGCTACGATTTCATCTGTAGGACCTTCGACAAGTACATCAATAATCATCCGCGAACTCCAATGAAAGTTGATGAATATCTTTTGGTGCTGCCTTAGGCATAAATAAATCAGCAGCACTTAATCCGGATGCCATTCCCTGACGATCTGCCTCATCAGCCATGCAAATTTCTGTGCCGCCAGGCCGTGGTTCTAAACGCAAAACTTCCTCTGGTCCAATACCTTTGTCCTGAAGCATTTCATCAGAATGAGTGGAAATAATAATTTGACGTGGTTCCTTTCGGCTTCGATTAATGCGATGAAAAACTATTGGTAATCTACGAACAACTTCTGGATGCAATGAAATTTCCGGTTCTTCTAACAAAAGAGGGCCAGATCCATCATAAACTGTCCACAAAAGACCAAGTAGCCTTAATGTACCATCGGAAAAAACTCGTTCATTTTGTTTTGCATCATGTGGACGCCAGTGTGAATAGCTACCAATAAGATGAGGAGTTCCGGTTGATTTATCCATATCAACCGTTAGTTCCGTTAATTGTGGAACAGCATGCTGCAATGCAGATGAAATCTTTTTCAAACGGGAATCACGTGTTCGCGGTAATGTTTTCCATAAGCGAAGCAGAAAATCCCGACCAAATGGATCATTCAAGACAGGCTGAGGTGAGAATCCACGTGGATCACGTACAACCTGCGGTAACAAGTGTTGATATGATATAATCTTAAAAAAATCCGCCACTGGACGAAACGCCTGATTTTCGGATATCTGCTCGAGCGCAGTTTGCGTAAGACGCAAAGGATCTTGTTCATCTTTGGTATCCGGACGCTTCAATACTTCTTTACCCAAATGAATAACAATTTCATCGCGAACAACAGGTCTCTTAATATTATCTTGATTGATCGAAAGTCGATAGCGCCACTCTTGTTTTTGGCCATCATTAATTTTAACCTCAATATCAATATTTGTATATTTCCTGGCTGCGAGACACCGTATGCTGGAAACTCCATTCCTTTTTTCGCTGACCGCTTTTTCCAATCCATCTGTTGCGACATCCCGAAGGAAACGAAAAACATCTAATAGATTTGATTTGCCAGATGCATTTGGCCCAATCAAGAATACTCGTTGCCCCAAATCAGCTCTGACATCCTGAAAATTTTTCCAATTCTTGAGATGAATGTGACTTATATACATAATCACTCCGCACAGATTATACTAAAATAAAATCAATTTGCCTGTTATAAATTTCTTTTTTATTGATATAATTTGAATCTATTATAATCATTTATTTGGCTTGAATCAAGTCAAAAATAGTATCGTGTGGGAAAATAAAATCCACAGCAAACAGATCAATATCAAAGGAAATCTCTACCTCCGAACAGATTTGTGCAATTTTTGGGCATTTTTTATATTTCCATCAAACTTACTTCATCAACATCATCTTCCTTGTTTGAGCAAACGACGGTGTCTCCAATTTGTATAGATAAATTCCGCTCGACAATCGGGTTGCATCAAATTGTATGGTGTGCGAGCCAGCGCTGTATGTGCCATTTGCAAGCCATTCGACTTGCTTGCCGAGCATATCATATATTGTTAACGTCACGGATTCGGATTTAAGTAAGTCAAACGTTATCCGTGTCAGTGGATTAAACGGATTCGGGTAGTTCTGGTGCAGGGCATATGCGTTTGGTACGTCAGTGTGCATTTTAACGTCGATGTATGTCGTATCCATGATCGTAAATTTTAAATCGCTGGTATCGGCCAGCGCTGTTGCGCTGCTTTTCACGATAAGGCTGTAATCAAGTCCAACATCTTCATTCGCATCAATTGCCCATTTGTATGCGCGATCACTGGGAGCAACAGCAATTTCTTTGACAAATTCATCAGCCTTGTACAATTCAAGTACCACATCTTCATCGATATTATCATCCCAGCGGATGAAATATTCAAGGCCGCGTTGCCATTGTTCACCGCCATTCGGGGTCATTAATTTGATGGCTGGATGCGTGGTCATAAATTTATATTCTTCGCTCCACTCACTTTCTCCGGTGTCGTTAAATGCTTTCACACGCCAGCTATAGGAGCTGGTCATATCAAGAGATTCAATTGTGTAGAATTCTTCTTCCAGATATTTTATATCAATAATAGGAGTATCAGTTATAACTTGTAATGCATATCCTGTCGCGTAACCAACCGGATTCCAACGTAATGTAACTGGCAATTGTTCATTGACCTCACTTTGATCAGCCGGTTCAACCAACATCGGCGCATACACAATCGATTCCAGATCCGGCATCGTCAAAATAAATTCCCCAAATCTTGTCGTTGTAGCGGTCAGTTTTCCGGTCACGTGATTATAGGTAGTAGCTAACGGTAGAAACAACCCCTGGCCTTCAAATTCGCGATAATACACAATCGTATTTTCCGGATTTTTGATTCCCCAATGCGCTGCATCAAATTGAATATCAGCGTTGATATTGTTAATTTCATACCCCGACATGACAATTCGCTGAGGAATAACCCGTGGCGCGCGACCGGGGAACGTGGGATGATTCGGCGCATAATTGTACTTTTTGACTTGCATAAAGTTGTATCCGCTGCCATCAAAACTATTAATTTTAATACTCACTCCGGTATTTGCGTCGGGTACATCATTGAAATCGAATGTATTTCCAGGCGATACTTCATTCCGGATTACATCGGCACATGGTTCGCCGTTAGTGAACGGAAATCGATACGCACGATAGCTTGACACACCGGATTTGGCAAACGATAATTCGTAAACAATATTTCCGTCAGCATCAACTTCCGTAAATGCCGGCCCCAAATTCCCCATGATTCGACCGGAGCCCCAACCGACAACCGTGTTACCATTAGGCATTCGCTGTGCACTCCCCATAGACATCGATAGCATAAACGCCTCCGGAATATAGCTCCATACAAGTTCAGCTTGTTTATTGACTTCATCCAATGAGAATTCATGCGCCATACCGGTCTTCGGCCCTACAAAACTACCATTATCAAATAACAAAATATTACCGTTCAGAATGCGATAAAATGTATGGCCGGCAATATAATCGACACCGGTAACACTGTCTACATTCACAAAAGAATATTCATTTTCGCTGCCGCCGATATGCCACATAATATCACCCGTTTGACGATTGATTTTCTTAGCCCAGGTTGGCGTGGATATGATGATATTATTATCAGTATCCAGATCAATTGAGTTAACATGAAATTCATGCACAATTTCACGGGTCGCCTGGCTCGGATCAAAAGAAAATGTTTTGAAATCATAATGATCCCATGCGCGCCACTGGAATACTACATTTTTATCCTGATCCAGCTCCTGGACAATGGTCCCGCTTACCATCGCATTCGGGAAACCGCCGGCAACAATCGTACTCATGTCGTACGGAATCAGATAATATCCAAATAATAAATAATGACCGTTTGGCAGCATCCTAAAATCATGGCATTCAGCCAGATAGCCATTTCCCATTTGCACGCTGTCGATTTCGGTGAGATTATTGTCCATAACCATCCAGATGACATCGCCGCCACCACCAAAGGGGTGATTTTTCAGAGTCTTGCCATAGCTGAAGTATCCGTTGGGTTGAATTTTGAAATCATAAACATATTTATCGAATTCTTTGTAATAAAATGGCGTGCCATCATTGTTCAGCATCATTGTATAATATCCCACCCCTTGCGGTGCGGCTGCGATGGACATAAAGATGTATCCATCATCGACGTGCATCGTGTCGTACACATCGACCGTCACCTGGGGATAATTCGCTGGTAGTGAATCGATTGTGGATTTGGACAAGGAAGGCACCTCAGTATAATTGTCAGGATCGATTGTATTAATGTAATCATGAATATTCGGCTGCTCGGAAAATGGTGTCACCTTGAAGCTGAATTGTCCCGAATTTACCGCTTTGCCCGCAATGGTTTTTATGCCGCTTTGAATGGTGACAGTCACGTCTTCATTCGGCAAAAATTGATGATGAGGTTTGAAAATAATAGTACGATTATCCTTTGAAAAGATAACGTCACCGCTTACAGCGCCACCTTTGGTACCAACCACGGATATAATATCATTGGCGTTTAAACTCAATGGATCGATAGTACTCCCCTGACGTACGATAATCGTCGACTCCCGGCTATTGTTTATTGAACCGGGCAGCGGGGAAATAAATTGGTAATGATCCGAAATTGCTGAAAACAACGATGTATTCAACAATATCATTAAACAAATTATAGTAGCTGTTCTATTCATGATATCTCCTTGAAGTTGTTGGTTGAACTATGAAAATGACTTATTTTTGAAATCACTGAGTTTAGATTGAACATCAAATTTATTGGTATAATTGTTTCGAAGTGGTCTTGAGATTGTCCTTAATCTTTCATTCTTTCGAAGGAGGGGACTAAGAGCCTATATAAAAACTTTGTTAAGGTTTAAACGTCGGCTGAGCCTGTCGAAGTCGACTCTCGCACAGATGTTGCTTTCGGCAAGCTCAGGCAACGGGCGAGATGAATCGAATGGGTTTTCAATAGGTTATAGAAAAGAATCTCAAAACCACCTAGTAGAAGATATCACTTCAGCAACAGAAGTTTTCGACTATCCGAATAGATTGTTCTTTCAGTATTACTACGTACATCCATCTGGCAAAAGTACAGACCGCTTGGTAATAAATCTGCCTGAAACCGAACCTGATGACTGCCCGCCTCAACATTCGCATTCAGCAGCGTTCGCACCAATTGTCCCTGAAGGTTATAAATACACAGATTCACGTGGGATGCCTGCTGCACATAAATCGGAATCATTGTCTGCGGATTAAACGGATTGGGGAAATTCTGCCCCAAACGAAATTTTACGGGAGTTACCTGATTGTTGTTAACAGATGATACATCGACCACCTCTTTTAATGAAATATTATCCAGCCGTAAATCCACGTCGGAATTGCCAACATTAAATACAATGCGTGCCGCAAAATCCGATGGGTCCTGCATGGTGAATTCATAGGAATAGCGCTGCATTTGTCGTGTAATGTAGGTTGGGCCAATCCGGCCATAATTAATCCAGGGATCACCATCGGTTTCTACTTTTGCATCAATAACACGGGCGATATCCGCTGCTGCGTCAAATTCAAATCGATATTTTCGTCCTTGCAACAATGGTAAATCCCCCTGACGGAATTGTATGTACCAGTAATCGCTACCGCCATTTAAAATGACAATCTGATATTCACCGTTACTATTGACATCACCACTGGCCTCTGCACTTTCCTGCACACCCAATTCCCAATTTTTGCTGCTCACGCTAAATGTCCCATTCTGCACCATCTCATCGCCGGGCGTCAGGTAATTGGCGACAATTCGTTCTTCATTGGAGAAACCACTTTCACTACCATCTGTGAGCACTGCCGTCACCCGAAAAAAATATGTTCTCCCCTGCTCCAGATTCGAAAACGATTTCATCGTCGCTTTAGAAGAATCCATCAGTGTGGTAGGATGTATCGATCGACCACCATAAATATTATAGTATGCCACATCGGGGTCGCCAAATTGGTTAAATATTAAGGTCACATTGTCATATTGCAATTCTGCATAAACCGTTGGCTGAAGCGCCTTGCCGTGCCACGGGAAACGGTACAAGCGATAACAATTGGCCGATTCCACAAAATCCATTTCAAATGCTTTTTCGCCATTGGAACGGACTTCGGTCAACTTGGGGAGCGAGGCATCGGCCCAGTCGATCAATGTATTGCCATTGGGCAATCGTTGCACATTTCCCATCCAGGACGTGTATTTGTCCGGCGTATCGCGGAACTGCCACACCAGCGTGGCGGTCATATTCAAAGAGTCCAGTTGATATTCCACAGCCCGGGAAACCGGTGGATTATGAAAATTGCCGTTATCGAACAGTGTATAACGATTGTTCCCGTGCGAACGAATGTCGTGCTGGCTGGTAAATCCATTCAGCGGATCATCAACAAATGTAAACTGATTATGTGCGCCGCCAAGCCGCCAAATGATGTCGCCGGTGTGGCGATTAATTTTCGTGACTTCACTCAAATGCCGACTGGAGAGCAGAATATTGCCGTCATCATCAATGTCAATTGCATTCATGTGCGGGAAACGCATGTAAGCGCCACGCAGGTTATCCAGTTGGAGATCACGAATATCGAAATAATCCCACGCCCGCCACAGGAAAATCAAGTCGCCTTCGGGCGTAAACTCCTGAATAACTGTGGACGAGACAGTTGCATTCGGATTCCCGCCTGTAACGTACTGACTCATATCCACAGGTTCATCCCGCTGACCGATCAACAGATAATGCCCGTCCGCCAACACCTGACACTCGTGTTCATCGGTATTATAGCCGTTCGCTGCATAATAACTGGCAACCATTTCATAATTTTCATTCAACCCGAGAAATCCCTGTCCGAACGAAAATCCCTGGCGAACCAGCATGGTTAACAAGCCGTTTTTCTGCACCTTAAAATCGCGGCGGCGGTCGGGAGTCCGCAGGTACCAGATTGGTTCGCCATTATTATTGAAAATCACATTGTACGGTTGGCCGCCCCAGTTATTAAGAAAAATGTAGCCGCTGTCGGGATTATCGTTGACGGTAATGTTTATCGCCGGAAAGTCTGATGGTACCGACACGCCATTGGAATACATCGTCGGCGTGCCAATTGTTTGCACGGACGATTTTTTATCTAAAATAGTTGCACGGTTCTCCGGCTGCGGCGCTGCCGTTCGGCTGGTTTTTGAAACATGAAATGGATACTCGAACGGGGTCAGATTAGCTGTCGCATTTCCGGGATTCAGGCGCACGGTCACGGTTTCACCGGGCAAAAAATTGGAAGCAGGTGTAAAAATAATCGTGCGTTTGTCGCTGGCCGTGTGAATGTTACCGGTAATTTGTCCACTCTGGCTTCCAGTGACGGTTATCAGTTCACACAAATTGGTGATATTTTCCGGACGGATGGATTGAAACCGGATGATAATTTTTGACTGGGGTGAAACATAGTCGGCGCCGGGTTTAGGCGATAGATATTGATAGGGATAGCTTGATGCAAAAAGAGAACCACTAAAAATAGCAATAAGACAAATAATAACAAATAAAGATATACATTTCATGTGCATTCCTGGTTAGTTATATTCCTTACTGATTAGTTTGTAACATGCGGATATTACCGATGCCATCGCTTAGAGCGATTGCATCGGTTTAGCTAGGTTACATTCTAAGCCGTAACAGGTATAGTTATCTATTTTTCATAAGCAAAAGATAACTTTTTAATATGTCGGGAAAATGACAATCATGCCACTGATGCACAAAATTTCGCTATTTCAAATACAAAATTCGTCTCATCGACTGGCGATCTTGATCAATTATCCGCACCAAATATATTCCCGATACCACAGACGCTGCTGGCGACCAGCGGTTTCCATGAACACGATCTATCATTCGACCACGGATATCATAAATGGTCACCGATGCACCTGCTGGTGCAAGTATCGTTACCGAACCATTAAATGGATTGGGAAACACGTGCACATATTCCGGCCAGCTCACCGACGCTGCGTTGCGAACCGATGTGTCGTTATACAGGACAAACGCATACCAGCGCCGCAGGACAGATATATTTCTTAAAAATACCACCGCTGGAACGGCGGACTCAACCTTTTGCCAGCCCATAGCCGGATTGTACGCCATCATGATTAATTGGGAAAGCTCTCCTAAATTTCCGGTTGATCCCGGAGCAAATTGTAATTGCACCGTGTCAGCCAGGGCCAGCGAATCCCCCTGCATAACAGACATACCGAATGGATCCATAACTGTCACGTAAAATAGTCCATAGAGAATTCGAAAACGAGGCAATCCACCGGCCTCGAGAAAGGGAATAGATGGTGGATTGGGAAACGTATTATATGCCGAATGTAATTCCACGTACAGCGAATCGCTTCCCGGCAGCGCTGATGTGGGAAAAATGATTCGGCTATCAGTATCATTGCCTTGATAGATGATCGTATCCGGTTCACTATCCGTTGGACTGATCCATTTCCCGGAATGGTCACCGTAGCCACCGGAGCGTGATTCATATGTCCATGAGGAGAATCCGCCGGTCATATTGTAAATCCGTTCGAATCCGTTTCCTTCGAGCAAGCTCGATGCCGATGCACTGCGGCCACCGGAGCGGCAGTAAACAATAATATCCACATCTCGCGGCAATCGTTCATGTTCTGCCGCAAGCACCTGGCTATTCAACGGCATATTGACCGGTGTGACCGGCAGTTGTCCCGGTGGTTCAGCAATATGCCCCGATGTATATTCGGAAATTTCACGTACATCCAGCAACACAAGCGTATCACCGGCAACGAGTCGTTCATGCACGTGTGCCGGTGTCAGATTTGTATATGCGAGTGCTGTGGACGCCACGAATAAAATACCTGATAGTGACAAAATAATTTTCAGTGATTTCATAATGCGCTCCGGGCAAAATAATTTGGTCCGGTTACGATATTAATGGATTAAGAATTAGCTTTGTGTGATAGTATCACTCCAGGCGATGCTATCACTATTTGGAAACAGAAATATTCACCTATCAAAAGTAACTGTGGCAAACATCTTATTCAAACGGTTCGATATGGACTACCACATCCAGCACATCCGGGCCATGGGCCATAAGTTCATCTTTTACCTGTTCTGAAATCGTGTGGCCATCACGAACAGACATGTTGGGATCGACCAATACATGTAGATCTATCGCAATGCTTGAACCAAACTTGCGCGTGCGAATGGCATGTGCATCTTTAACGCCTTCAATACGAAAAACGAGTTCCATAATTAACTGCTGATCCTTTTCCGAGGCACCCTGATCGGTCAATTCCGCCAGTGATGGCCGAATAATATCCCACGATACTTTCAGAATGAAAACTGAAATAATCAACGCGCCGATATGATCCACAAACGCCCAGTCCGGATTAATGGATGCCACTGCAACAGCCACCAGCGCAGGGAGCGAACTTAACGCATCTGACCGGTGGTGCCAGGCATTGGCGACGACCGCCGATGATTGCACGCGTTTTCCCACGATTACTGTCCAACGAAATAGCAGTTCTTTAAAAATAATGGACAATACGGGACCGGTAATCGCAATCCAGGTGGTCTGTTGATAATGTACCTCACGGATCGTCGTTAATGAATTATAACCCAGCCCAACTGCCACGCTTGCCAGCAGAAGACCGATTGTGGTCGTGATAAGCGCTTCAA
The DNA here is from genome assembly GCA_016931935.1 of Candidatus Zhuqueibacterota bacterium. Lineage (GTDB taxonomy): Bacteria > Zhuqueibacterota > Zhuqueibacteria > Thermofontimicrobiales > Thiofontviventaceae > Thiofontivivens. The sequence continues at coordinate 26,358 of JAFGDW010000015.1, forward strand.
TCCGGCGATGCCCGTACGGATGATTTTGATCGGGCGGCGCCGACCAGAATTTTACTCCGAAAATGACGGCAAAATCGGTAGTTAAATCTGACAAACTATGAACGGCATCAGCCACAACAGCCTGGCTTCTGCCCAGAATTCCTACCCAGAATTTGATTGCTGTGAGCGCGAGATTAACATAGACGCCAATCCAGGTAATTTTTTTGATTTGCTGGATGACCAGTTCATTTTGTTGGTTTTGCATACGTTGAGAAGCTACCTCTCGAAAATTTTAAATCTTCACATGGCCGCGTGAAAACAACGCCGTGTACTGTTATTGCTGACATTTGACACACGACATAAATCAAAACCTTTCATTAAATATAGAAATTGCAACAAGAATGTCAAGAAGTTATTTTCGATAAATATCATATACTCAAAACAAAGTGCTTTGGGATTTGAGGGTAGTTTACCATTGCGAAATTATTAGAAACATCATAAGGGTGGTTGAAATCGCAAGTCTTCGTTGATTAAAATTTCAACACTTGTTAATTATTCAAGTGGTTCATTTCAGGCCATCTAAAAAATATCGCTTGACATTTTAACATTTTTATACTATTATTAAAAGTCTTTAACATACTTCAATCAGGACCATGAGCATTATTTTCATGGAAGTAACCAACGTATGCAGACATCAACGTGTAAACTGACATTTTGTTTAATTGCCTTCGCTGTTCTTGTCATCCTTAACTGCGATACAAATCCCGGCCTGGAGCCGATACGCAGCGGGATTCAGGGAACTATTACCTATTCGGGCGAGTGGCCGGCGACCCCGGCTGAAGTACGAATAGTTTCAGCAAAAAAATTTCCACCCACCGATTTGAATGACCTGATCATCGGAGAATCCATTCCTGTTAACAGCACATCCTATCCATATACATTTTATGTCAAACCGGGGACATATCCGTTACTTGGCGTTGCCTGGCGTGCTCAGGATGCCAGTTGGGACATCATCAGTATTTGCGGACTCTATTTCAGCGGCTCCGATTCGCTGTCTCCCGGAGAACTGATCGTCAACAATAATCGAGACGTCGTCCCGGACATCAATATTCATGTAAATCGTTCGCGAGCACACAAAGTGACCGATACGAAAATCACCGGCCACCTTTCATTTAATGGCGCGTGGCCCGATTCAGTTTCTGAAGCCCGCGTTATTGCCACGACGCGATTCAGTGTATTCCCCAGCATTGTACTCCCCACCTTGCTGGATATTGCTTTTAGTAACAGTATCCCGCGCGATGCCACTGAAGGTGAATACACCATCGGCGCCTACCCGGGCACGTTTGCGGCAATCGGCGTATTATTTATCAAACCCGGTCAAACATTAGGATTGGGAGATATTGCGTATTCAATCAGCGTTGGAGGCCTGAACGCCACTCCGCTTGTTGTTAACGAAAACGAAACGGCCGTTGGGCCATCTTTTGAGATAGAATTCAAATGAGACGACAATACTCTTTTTTCATTGTTATGGGCCTGCTGCTGGTTGTTCATATTGCACACGCCCAATATCACGGTACAATTGAAGGAACCGTAACCGATGTCGGTACAGGTGAACCGCTGCCAGGCGCCAATGTTGTAATCACCGGCACGATGCTCGGCGCTTCCAGCGACCTGGACGGACATTTTCGCATCGTCCACGTAGCACCCGGTTCGTACACACTTAAAACAACCATGATGGGCTACAAAGCGCTCAGTCAAAAAATTACGATTGAAGCCCGCGCCACAAAAACAGTCGATTTTGCATTAACCCAAACAGTTATCGAAACCCCCGCACTGGTCGTCACTGCCGGTAAAAAAGCTCAAAGCTTTCAGGATGTTCCTAACAGCGTCAGCATTATTTCATCAGTGCAAATGAAGCAGAAAAATTTCGCCTATGTTTCCGATGTGCTTGAATACACGCCCGGAGTTACGATGGTGCGCGGGGACGTGAACATTCGCGGGTCATCGGGATTTGCACTGGGCGCCGGTAGCCGTGTGTTGCTGCTGATCGATGGAATTCCTCTCATGCCCGGTGACAGCGGCAACATCAAATGGGATATCATTCCAACTTCGCAAGTGGATCGCGTGGAAATTGTTAAAGGCGCGGGGTCAGCAATGTACGGATCGCACGCGTTGGGTGGGGTCGTCAATATTATCAGCAAGGAACCAACGGTACGCCCATACACTGAATTACGCTACACAGTTGGAGCATACGATAAGCCGCGATTTCCAGAATGGCGCTGGACGGATCGGATTTTGAATTTTGACAATCTGGATATCACCCATTCCCAAAAGTCCGGAAAAATCGGTGTGTTACTTTCGGCAGGGCATCGGGAAACCACCGGCTTTCAACAAAATGGCTATTACAACCGTTATAACGTGTTAGGTCGCATCAACTGGTATTTCACGCCTGAAAAACAGCTTATCATTCAGAGCAATTATACAACCGGAAAAGCCGGCGAAACATTTATGTGGCGCAATGCACACGCTGCGTTGGAAATGCCACTTCCAAACCTTGGTGATTACACTTCTGCCAACAAATTTAGCTTCAACACCGTCTTCCGTCATTTAATCGGTCCCCAATTTACGTATAAAGTCCGCACATCGTATTTTTACAACGACTGGCAACAGCATTATCACGACAGCGATGACTATTCAAAAGCCCATAAAATTGGGATGGAAATTCAAGGCGATTATTTATTGAATGGCAAACAATCGCTGACGTTCGGCGTGGAAGCCATTTACGATATTACGCGCTCGATCATGTTTGGTAATCACGAAGCATCGACTGCGGCCGCATTTGTGCAGGATGAAGTGCATGTGCTCCCCTGGATTACCGCTACGGTCGGATTTCGCTTCGACCGTCACGATATTGATACCGGCCAGAGCGACGAACAATTCAATCCAAAATTCGGCCTTACCATCAAACCTTCTCAGCTATCCACCATTCGGATGGCCATCGGTCGCGGTTTCCGTTCTCCTACCATGGCTGAGATGTTTTCCCAAACTACAACATCGGGATTTAAAGTCATCCCCAATCCCAACCTGAAAGCCGAGAAAGCCTGGTCGTATGAAATTGGTCTCAACCAAATTCTGACCGGGAATATGATGCTGGACATCGCTTTATTCCACAATGATTACTGGAATTTCATTGAGCCGGAACCTGATATTCAGAATATTGTGCAGTTTTTGAATGTCAACCGTGCACGAATACGTGGTGTGGAAATTACACTGCAATCCGGCTGGTGGAAACGGCATCTTACAAGCAGCCTTGGCTACACGTACTTAGATCCGATAGACATGGAAACCGGATTGACGCTTGCCTATCGCTCATGTCACACATTCAATGGAAATATAAGCCTTCATTTTGGCCAGTGGGAAACCGGGCTTGATGCCCGTTATGCCAGCCGCATGGATGAAGTAAAGGTCTATCCCGATGATGATCGTGTCGATCAACAAGTTCTGGACGGCCGATTATCCTGGAACTGGTCACATGGTTCCATCACATTAAATGTAAACAATATTTTCAATTATAATTATGTTCAGGTTGAACGTAACCTGGCGCCCATCCGACATTATATGCTCACTGTAGGAACTCATTTGTCAAATTAATCATACGTGAATCCATAGACATTTTAGTAAATAGGAAAAATATAATTCTCTATAATCACAAAGAGGGGGTGATACTAAACTGAGAATGAATTCCATTTGCCCAACAAGTCAAACTGCTAGATTGAGAGTCGTAAATTAATGAAAGGGAGGTTAGAAATGAAACGAGTTGTATCAATCAGCGCTATTGTATTAAGTTTATTTATTGCTTCTGCAGTATTTGCCTCGGGTGTTGCTTTAACAGGCATCGGCGCCAGGGCAACAGCGCTTGGTGGCGCTTATCGTGGCGTTGCCAGTGACTGGAGCGCAATGTACTGGAATCCCGCTGGCTTAACCCAAATTGAGGGTCTGTCCGCTGGTGCAAGCTTCGAATTAATCAAACCGGTTGGAAAATATTTGACAGTCGCAGGAGTGCCGGTTTACAAAAGCGAAGAAATTGAAAACGAATCCAAAACATTCCCGGTTCCTGCTGCCGGCATCGTCTATGGCATGGGAAAATTGGCGGTTGGTTTGGCTGTGTACGCACCTTTTGGCCTTGGCGCTGAATGGGATGCGCTAAACACCGAAGCGTACAATTCCAGTTATCCGGCAATTGATTTCGAAGATGACTTGCAAGTAATTAATATTCAACCGACGATTGCCTACAAATTATCTGAGAAATTATCAGTTGGTCTTGGTGTAAGTATAACTTGGGCAGATATCATCATCCGTAAGCCAACAACAACACCGAACCCATTGCTCAATGATCCAGCATATGCCGGTTTAAAACAATTACTCCTTACTCCAATGGGATTAGCAAGTGATACATATGCTCATATCCTCACTGAACAACAACTCAAAGGTGATGGAATTAGCTATGGCGCAAGTTTTGGGTTGACCTACAAAGTTAATGAAAAACTGACAGTTGGCCTATCTGGTAATTATTATGCTGATGTTTCTCTTGATGGAAAATTGAATGCAACTACCTATTATGCGGCTGCCCCTGCAGCGGTAGTTCAACAGCTAAGTCAATCACTCGATCAACTAATCGCAGTGAACCAGTTAACACCAGCACAAAAAATGCAGATTCTTGGTGTGTACAGTGGTGTCAAACAGGTTAAATATGCTGATGCCAAAGGCGATGCAGCTCTGCCATTGCCGATGACACTTGGCGCAGGTGTTGCTTTTAAGCCGTGTGACAAAACACTATTGGCAGCAGATGTATCCTGGACGCAATGGTCATCCTGGGATGTCATCAACATCGACATTGAAGATGGTTCCAAATCCGAATTGGTTGAGAATTGGAAAGATGGTGTTCGGATCAGCGCCGGCGTTGAGCGCAAAATCACAGATCCACTCACGCTGCGTCTTGGCTACTACACCGAACCGACCGCTATTCCGGATGAAACAATTACCATAACCATTCCCGATCCAAGCCGTCGTCATGCTATTAATGTTGGTGTGAACTACGCACTGGGTATTGCCAATCTGTACTTAAGTTATGAACGTATTTTGATTGGCGATCGCGATGTCAGCACCTGGGTATACAATACTGCTGCTCAGGGCTATGATAACATGGCTGGAACGTACAAAATGTCCGTCAACAACCTCATGATGGGACTGGGACTTGCATTCTAAATGATAAGCATGTCTTAAAAATATCTATCCCACCTTTTTCAAACACAATCCCCACTGAATTTTCCAGCGGGGATTTTTTCTTTGGTAAACAAAACGTGGGGCTGTATCAAAAGTCAAAATTCGTATAATTTCTTCATGCTGAGCGAGGTCTAAGCCTGTTGTTTTATCGTAAGTTATCATCCTTCGACTACGCTCAGGATGAAGCCTGACAAAACTGTTGATACATCCCCACTTCAACATCCGATCAGCGATTCTATTACTCATCCTAAGGAATCGCCATAATTAATGATATGTTCATTCCCCAATCTTCGGTTCCGGCCCGGGTTTTACCCGCTGACCTTCAACGCGCATCATCGTGAATAACAAATCCGCCAGTCGATTAAAAAACCGGATAATAAATAAATTCACGTCATCCTGGCGGGAAAGCGCCCATAAACGACGTTCAGCCCGACGACAGATAGTACGCGCTAGGTTTAAAAACGCTGCCGACTGTGTTTCCACCGGACTGATGAAATGCATCAATTTGGGTAATTGTTCATCGAATGTATCGATTAATCGCTCCAAATTGGCAACATCGTGGTCACCGATTGTACGCTCCAGAATAGCCTGACCCTCGCTATCAGAAGCTATTTCGGCATTTATATCATGGCAATCTACTTGTAACTGTGTCAGTACCTGTTTAATTTGACTATCCACATCCAAAGCTTTTATGACCGAAATCATCGCACACAATTCATCGATCGTACCATAGGCTTCCACCCTCAGTGAATCCTTTTCAATCCTTGAACCGCCGAACAGTCCCGTGGTGCCTACATCACCGGTACGCGTATAAACATCGGCTTTTTTTGGCATTCAAGATTTCCTTTCTTTTTATTATTTGATTAGACTATTTCATGCAAATGCAGTTCCGCGGAAATTGTCATTTCATTCTATCGAACTAATTCTCAATCAATTTTGATATTAGCTGCATCACTATTTGCTTGACTTTCTACTTATTATTTTGTATAATCACCGGAATTTAAAGATTGTTACCAAATATTACTATTGATATAAAAAATTAAATGATTATGAACATAACGCAGCTAGAATAAAAAATATATTGCTTTTTTAGTTTAAATAGTGTACATTATGACACATTAATATTAA
>JAFGDW010000256.1 GCA_016931935.1 Candidatus Zhuqueibacterota bacterium
AGGGTCTATAATAAAGCCGACAGCAATGTATTTGTCATTATAAATATTAGAAAACTATATATTATTATTTTTCTCATTAAATGGTCATCTTAACAATGTTAATTTCCGGGTCTGGACAAAGCCATCAGCTTCTATTCGACAAATATAAATACCGCTAACCAGACTTGAACCATTGAAAATAATGCTGTGCTTACCCCGATTTTTCACCTCGTTCATCAGTGTTTGAATTTCTTCACCCAGCAAATTGTATACTGATAATTTTACATGTGATTCATGTGGTAATGAAAATTCGATTGTCGTTGATGGATTGAAAGGATTTGGGTATGCCGAGTACAAATTATAAGCTAATGGTTCATCAATGCTTTTCTGTACCTGAGTAACCTGACTCTCTATTGAAAATTTAGCAGCACTTTCTGTAAAAATATTTTCATCTGATTTGTCCACAATGCGAAACAAACATTGATTTGACACAGGTCCAGTCACTGTCCAGATAAATGAATTTCCTTTTACATCATTGGCAATTGTTTCCCACTGATCGCCACCATCACGAGAAAGCAACAGTGACACAGGCGTTTCAGGAATAATTGACCAGTCAAGTCTACCCCATCCGATAACCAATTCCTGACCAATAGCCAAATGCTCTGGCAGTTGGACGGCAGGCATTCCTAACCTTAGCGGACCTCGATAATTGATGATGTTAAATCCCACCGGTCCACCGCTGCTATTAAACGTGCTGACATATTCAGGAAATCGGGTGTTCTGATAATCGACTGAAGTAAGCGCCTGTTTCAGGTCAATATCCACCAAGGCAACATCGGAAGCGCTAACAGGAGTTGCCAGATATACCCAATCTGTAAGATTATTGAAACTATTTCCCAATGCTGTTCTGTTTTCGCTGCTGTCGAACAGATTATCCCCACCGGACAATCCTGGAACATCAAAAGCCGCCCAGTGCAACCAGCCAACGGATGAATCCATTAATGGCAGAATGGTTGCGCCGGTCTCACGCAGATTAAATTCTTCAACTAACACCGGCTTTCCGATATAACTGTAACGAGCAATTGCCTTAATAAATGGATTTACAGTTGTAGGATCCCACCAATTGTAAGCATGAATCGAAATGTAATCAAGCAACGGCGCAATTTTGATTGGATTGAAAGCTGTATATGTTTTTTCAGTCACTGCGTTTTTTATTGGCACCGAGTGCTGGTCTAATCCGATAGTAACCATATGATTGGGATCGTTGCGTCGCAATGCTGAAGACATTCGGCGCACCCAGTTATATGCAATATCCTCGCGAAAAACCTGATAATCGAACATTCGCTGATCGCCAGGATTGTTGAGCGGGACATATTCGCTGACAAAATCGGGTTGCTGGATGGTTTCCCATGTTTCGCCGGTTCGTGGATAATCGCTCCATGCAGCTTGTAAATTTACCTCAGCGCCGTATTGGAAGTGCGCATAAGAAATCCATAAATCCCCCATGATACCTGAATCTGGTCCGCGCACATAGGGCTCATTTTTCAGGCTCCAGGCAAAAATTGCTGGTTCGTTGCTGTAACGCGTGCCCAACGATTTTAGGTAAAATTCGTAGCCCTGTAATGTGGTTTCATCGGCGTACAACTCCCAGCTTTCCCACGGTGCTGTACCTTCCCAGTCATTGATCAAATCAAAAATAATCCGTAGGTGGTGCTGTTTGGCAATACGAATAAGTTTATCCAGTTTTTGAAAGCTTGTTTCATTCGATACAAATAAGTCCGGTTCAAAGCTTTTAACCGTAAGAAAGATACGCACGATGTTCGCGCCGAGATTACGAATTTCCCTGAGCTGGCGATCAACATCCGTGGAGTCGAAAGCGCCAATGATATCATAAGCCACATATGGTTCCGCATGATATGTGCCGGGATCAAAATAATTGACGCCGAACGGTAAAAATGGCTGTTGCGAAACCGATGTTTCGAAATGCCATCCATCATCAGCTACTTTTATAAATTCGGTCTGATCGGCAATGCCGAACACCTCAATCTCACGCCAGGAGACCCACGATGGCGATTGCGTTGTCTCAACATGGATGCGTTCGATATCTAACCACGGCGATGAAGGTGTGAATGTGAGCATCTGGTTATCGCCGGTAATTCCCTTCAATTCGTACAGAACGCTCCACTGTCCATTAGAAGGTAATCCCCAGACCTTGTGAACCGTTTCGCCATCCGGATATTGGCTCGTGATGAGATTAATCCGCTCGATATCGACCGGGATCTGTAAATCCACTTCAATCCAATGCGTTGGATGTTCTCCAGCGCCCCAATATGTTTCCCGATCGCCATCCACCGCATATTCCGGTGGATTTTCATTCAGGGATTGTGATGCAGTAACAGGTTTCATATATGCCAGATTTCGCGTTGATACCGGATTGAGATTTTCAGCGCCGGATGCAAGATATTCTGTCTTGCCGCCTATCATCGTCAACAGGACTTTAATATCCATAATTTCTTCAGGATCAACAGCAGTAGGATCATCGGAAAGGAATACCAAATCAGCCCATTTGCCGGAAGTCAGGCTGCCACGGACGTCATCTTCAAAAGTGGCATAAGCCGCGTTGATGGTCATGGTTCGAATGGCTTCTTCGGCTGTAATCGCCTGACTGGCAACGAAACTGTTCGGCGTGCTGCCGGAGTAATAACCTTTTTTGGTGACAGCTTCGTAAATCAGCCACAGCGGTGAGCCAAAATGGGACGTCCCGCCAGCGCCGCGCCAGTCCACGGTACCCCAGGGCGCATCGGTGCTGCCGATAACTTTGATGCCGGCGTCGATGAAATCACGAGTGCGAACAAGCCAATTGTATTGTTCTTCTGGTGTATTTTCAATAAAACTCGGTTCAGTTAACATTCCTGTTGGCGTGCCTAATTGAACTGAGGCAATGAGTCTCAATTCTTTAATTACATTCAACAGAGAATCACTCACCAGCGCGATGTGCTCCAGGCGATGTCGATATGTTTCGTTTGATTCACCATTTAACGCTTCGAGGAACGCTTTTACAATGCGTCGGCTCGATTCGTAGGCAAACGTATGCACAGCAATTTGCCAGCCTCGGGAATGGGCATCATAAACCATTCCATTAAGTTCATCCTGATCAAAAAAAATGCACTGTCCCCATTCGCGATCAAGCGTAATTTTAACGCCTGCCAATTTAAGATAGGGACTGATCATTTCTCCGGGAGTTTGTTCTTCATAAAATGTATCGATCCAGTTACCACAATCGTCAGAGCCACTTGCAAGCGCTAAATAGGCGTCCACCCGCAATCGCAATCGATGTTCTTCATCAAGCTTTTTCAATTCATTTAGACGATCACGGTTCACAAATAATTCATGAATCCCTGTCCAACCAAGCTCAATTGACTTTTGGATGATTGAATCCGGATCATTGATTCCCCAAAGCCATCGATCGCCGATACGATGTGCATGAGCATCGATAAAGCCAGGCACTATTGTTGAACCATGCGCATTAACGATAGCCGTCCTTTCGTTTGATAATGCCATAACCGATTCATTATCGCCCACAGCGACAATTTTATCATTCGCGATTGCAATAGCCTGCCCGTTTGGCTGAGAGGCATCCATAGTGATGATATTTGCGTTATAATAAATAACATCAGGCTGTTCAGCCCGGCTATATTGTGCAAATAGATTTATCATTAAAATAAGAATTACTTTTATATATCGTTTTTTTTGCATTTTATTCTTTCTATTACAGATTAATAATCCTGGGGCTGTATCTAAAATCCAAAATTATTAATTTTATGTCAATATGTAGGGGACGGATATATCCGTCCTCTGACGTTTGGACATTTTGCAAAATATGTTATGTATGTCATAAATAGTACTTGACATTACATGCAATATTATGTATCTTCCAACAA
>JAFGDW010000257.1 GCA_016931935.1 Candidatus Zhuqueibacterota bacterium
AGATGCAAGTGCGACATCAAAAACGTCGAAATGCGACCCTAAGCAAACAAAAACAAAAACTTAAAAAGTTGACAAAGTAGAATTAGTTTGTAACATTTATTCATCCTGATTTTAATCGTTGGCTGAGTCCGCCACGGCGGACCAACAAGCGCTCAGAATTTGTGGAAGTGTTACTCCGCCATAGGCGGATCATGCCAAAGGCAGATGCGCCTTCGGAGCACTCAAGCAACGTTACTTTTTAAACCTTAACGAGTATAACATGAATTCAAGGAACATAATCCGTAAATGCTACGATCAATTCTGGTTTAAAAAATTCTTTATCTGAAAATAGTATGAATAAAACGTAACGAATGATTCTTTTTCCAAAATAGCCGATAACAGTGGATATTGTTATCATTAAATCAAGACTTTCAACATTTAAACCGAAAAAAGTAATAAATGCATAATAATTTAGTAACCTGGCAAATTACATTCAATTGTCAGGCAGAGATTAAAGGGACGGTGACACGTGAGGAAAGTAAAACTAGCACTGGGCACCCACAATCATCAACCTGTGGGTAATTTCGACTTCGTATTCGAGGACGCATATGCAAAAGCTTATTTACCGTTTATCGAAATTCTTGAACGACATCCGCAGATAAAGGTATCGCAGCATTATACAGGTATTCTGCTTGACTGGTTTATGCAGAAGTACCCGGAATTTATTGGCAGATTGAAAGCACTGGTCAAACGCGGACAAATTGAAATGATTTCCGGCGGTTTTTATGAGCCGATACTCATTAACATCCCGGACGCCGATAAACTGGGACAAATAGCCAAATTAACACAAACTATTAAGGAACAAACCGGCTACAACGCCACCGGATTTTGGCTGGCCGAACGTATTTGGGAACCGCATTTAGCCAGCATTCTTTCACAAGCACATATGCGCTATACAATCATCGATGATTCGCATTTTAAATCCGCAGGCTTGCAGGACGAAGAACTCCGCGGCTATTACATTACCGAAGACAAAGGGGAAACGCTTAATATTTTCCCGATTGCCGAACGGCTCCGCTATACAATTCCGTTTCAGGATCCGGAAGTGACAATTGAATATTTGCGATCGATTGCCAGCGAAGATGGCAATAATCTTGTTGTCTTTGCCGATGATGGTGAGAAATTTGGTATCTGGCCGGATACGTACAAACATTGTTATGAGAATGGTTGGATAGAACGATTCTTCAGAGCGTTGGAAGCCAATCTCGACTGGATTGAACTCGTTCATTTTCAAGAAGTGTTGAATACAATGCCCCCGATTGGAAGAGTATATTTACCAACCGCGTCGTATCGCGAAATGATGGAATGGGCACTACCTACCAAAACGATTCATGAATATGAAGACTTCGAACATCAGTTACGTGACCATAACATGTTCAATCGCTATAAAGTATTTGTGCATGGCGGTTTCTGGCGGAATTTCCTGGCCAAATATCCAGAATCGAACAATCTTCATAAAAAATCAATTTATGTGAATCAAAAACTGGAAAAAGTAAAAGGCGCAGCGCGGCAATCCGAATTATTTTCCGAAGCTCAGGACAAACTTTGGGCCGGGCAGTGCAATTGCCCCTACTGGCACGGTGTATTTGGTGGATTGTATTTGAATAATCTGCGTTTTGCAGTTTACCGCAGCATGATTGAAGCCGAAACCAAACTGGATCAATTAACCAGGTCCAAAACGGCGCTGGAAAAAGGCTGGATCGATATTCAGCAATTCGATTTCGATGCGGACGGACAGGATGAAATTATTGTCGAAACAGCCACATTAAATGGTTATTTTTCACCGGCAAAGGGAGGCAGCCTGTTCGAGCTCGATTTCAAACCTGCTGCAATAAACCTGCTCGATACTATGTCGCGTCACGAAGAAGCCTATCACCGGAAATTGCTGAATGTTCAGAACAATCACCATAATAATAACGAAGTGGCGAGCATTCACGACCGCGTGGTCATGAAAGAAGATGGTTTGGACAAGCGGCTCCATTACGACTGGTTTCGTCGCTGCTCGTTAATCGATCATTTCCTGACAGCCGATACAACACTCGATGAAATGGCAATCGCAAAAAATCATGAAGCTGGCGATTTTGTTACCAGCGCGTATAATGTGGATATTAGTCAGGAAAAAGCGGCCAAACTGCTGCACTTTTCACGCGTTGGTTTCGTGAATGTTGATGGCCGGGCGGAATCGATAAAGCTTGATAAGATAATAAAATTTGATCCCAAAAATCCACAGATTGATATAAAATACCGTTTGCGAAATCAGACCGATCGAAAACTCGATTTATGGTTTGGCATCGATTTTATCGTCGCCCTGCTTGCCGGAAACGCACATGATCGCTATTTTTACATTCCCGGGCACAACCTGGAAACAAGGAACCTTGCAAGCACTGGAATCGTTTCACAAATAAATCAACTCTCGGTTGTTGATGAGTGGTTGGGTATAGATGTGCAATTTTCATTCGACCGGTCAGCCGATGTCTGGCGTTATCCTATCGAAACGATCTCCCAATCCGAAGGCGGATTCGAACGGGTCTATCAAAGCTCTGTTGTCTTCCCCAACTGGAAAATTCAATTACTTCCGGACGCCTCGTGGGAATTAAACATCGTAAAGCACATAAAACACTGATGCACAAAAATGCATTGGAAAATCTTTAAATTTGCTTCATCAAAATAAAATCGAGGATGTTTAAATGAAATTATCTCGTAGATCAAGCAGCTTGATAATCTGCATTACAGTTGTAATTAGCCTCATTATCATAAGTGACATACCGACCCGTGTGGTAAATGCTACTGATGATGTTATGATGCAAATGAAACGATTCATGGATGTGTTCAGTCTGGTTCGAAAATATTATGTGGAAGACATAAATTCCGAGGAAGTAATGACCGGCGCGATCCAGGGGATGCTGGAAAAGCTTGACCCGCATTCTGTTTACATTGAAGCGGAACAGCTTAAAACAATCGATGAACGTTTTAAAGGACACTACTATGGCATTGGTATCGAATTTGTGATTAAGGATAAAATTTTAACCGTTATATCACCGATTGCAAATTCACCATCCGAGGCGCTTGGTTTGCGTCCGGGTGATCAGATTATTAAAATCGAGGGGAAATCAGCCTATGGTATCAGTGAGCAAGAAGTATTTGACCAACTCCGTGGTCCCAAAGGCACAAAGGTCACCGTAACTATTCGGCGCAGCTCGATCGATGAGCCATTTGATGTTACAATTGTGCGTGATGAAATTCCGATCTACAGCGTGCTGACAGCAACAATGATCACCGACGACATTGGTTACATTTATATCGGTCGCTTTGCACGTACGACGGTGGACGAGTTGGAAGAATCACTGGTCGATCTGGAGCGACAAGGCATGAAAGCACTTATTCTTGATTTGCGCAATAATTCGGGTGGTTATCTTGACCAGGCAGTTCGCATGTCCGACAAATTTTTGAACGGTAAGAAAAAAATTGTTTACACACGAGGTCGCTTGCCTGAATCAAACGAAGATTATTTTTCAACAGATGAAACCACGCATCCGGAATTCCCGCTCATCATAATGATTAATAAAGGTTCCGCAAGTGCATCGGAAATTGTGGCCGGCGCCATGCAAGATTGGGATCGTGCTTTAGTGGTTGGCGAAACAAGTTTTGGCAAGGGACTGGTACAAAACCAAATTCCTTTGAAAGATGGTTCAGCCCTGCGACTGACAACCGCGCGTTATTTCACACCGAGTGGTCGCCTGATTCAACGCCCGTATGACAAGGGTATTATCGATTATTACGAGGAAGGGTACGATGATGTTGATCCGAATGCTATCGAAGACAGTTTGGCAAACAGACCAGTTTTTTACACAAGCAATGGACGCAAAGTCTACGGTGGCGGTGGTATTACACCTGATGTTACGATTAAATCAGGCCGCGTAACCGCGTTCACAAATGAATTATTATCAAAACGGTTATTTTTTGCATACGCTGAAGATTATACATCCAAGCGCCATGATTTGGACGCTAACTTTAAAAATTTCCAACGGAAATTCATAGTATCTGACCAGATAATTCAGAATTTTAAAAATTACGTCGTGAATAAAGACGTTGAATGGAATACGAAATCAGCCGATACTGACCTTGATTACATCAAATTGTTGATAAAGAGTGAACTTGCACGACACGTATGGGATTCCAAACATTTTTATGCCATTCGGATGACAGAAGATGAGCAGGTGCTGGAAGCTATCAAATTATTTCCGCAAGCTGCTGAAATTGCTGGAATTGACTACAATAGAAGTCTTAAAAATTAGTAAAAAAAGTATTGACTTTTTTGAAAAAAATTTTTATACTTCAATATTCTGGACTTGGCAATAAATTTAAAATAATTTTATAACTATCAACCTTTATGGAGGGATTAACGTAATGATTCAATTATTTATTGATGGCGGCGGAATGATGTGGCCGATCCTGGCTTTCTTGATTATTGGTCTGGCTATCAGTATTGAACGACTCTGGACATTGAGTCGGGCTTCGGTAAATACACGCGCGTTTATGACGAAAATACAAACAGCACTTAAAGAAGGTGGTGTCGACGCTGCAACAGAAGTATGTGCGAATACGCGCGGCCCGGTTGCTTCAATTTTCCACGCCGGTTTGCTTCGCGCTGACAAAGGCATTGAACATGTCGAAAAATCAATTATGAATGCCGGTTCGATTGAAATGGCATTTCTGGAAAAAGGCCTAATCTGGTTGTCCACAGTCGTAAGTATTGCCCCGATGTTGGGTTTTACCGGAACTGTTTGGGGCATGGTGCTTGCTTTCCAGGAAATTAAAGCTGCAAACGATATTTCTCCATCCATTGTAGCAGGCGGTATCTCAGTTGCTCTTATTACCACTTTATTTGGGTTGGTCGTTGCTATTATTATCCAGACAGCCCACAACTACTTTGTCTCTAAAATTGACAGTCTGATTATTGATATGGAAGAAAGCTCTGTTGAATTTGTTGACAGTCTGGTTGAAATGGGGAAAGTCAAATAATTTAACGTGGAGACTTAGGCAATGTTGGTAGATAAAAGAAAAAAGAAAGAATCAGAAATACCGACAAGCTCATTGGCTGATATCGCTTTCCTCTTATTGATTTTCTTTTTGGTAACGACGACAATCGATGTGGACAAAGGCATCGGTCTAGCGTTACCACCAAAAGGCGAAACCAAAGAAATTCATAAAAAGAATATTGCAAATCTGCTGGTAAATGCCCAGGGCGAAGCGTTGCTGGATGACAATCCAATTCAGATCAATATGATAAAGAGTGTTATTCAACAACGGTTGGCTGAAAATCCATTGCTTACGGTTTCGGTGAAAACCGATCCGGAAACGGATTATTGGGTATTTATTAAGGTACTGGATGAGTTAAAACTAGCAAATGCGTCCCGTATCTCACTTGCAGAACCTGATCGTTAATATGGTTTCGTTCTTTTCCTTATATTTTATCACGTAATCAATTATCCAGAGGAGAGGAAAAACCTTGAAGTTTGAAAAAAAAGCCAAAGCTGAAGGTCAAATCCCGACGGCATCCTTACCAGACATTGTGTTCATGCTTCTGATTTTCTTTATGGTGTCCACAGTATTTAAGGAATTTCGTGGGATTCCCGTTCGTCTTCCGGCAGCCAGAAAAATAGAAAAGCTGCCAGGAAAACGTAATGTGGCATATATATATGCCAACGACAGAGGCCAGATCATGATAGATGATCGCTTTGTTGAAAAATCAGAAATTCGCGGTATCATGTACGCGAAACGAGCAGATCCATTGCAGCCGCTAAAGGTTGTATCGATGCGTATAGATCAGAAGACAAAGATGTCTGTGGTTACATCAATCCACGAGGAATTGCGAGAAGCGGATGCCTTAAATGTAAATTATTCAACAAAAACGGCCGGATCGTGAGGTGATTAATCATGGCAAGAAGAAAAAACCCCGAAGCCGATTTACGGCTGGTGTATAAAAAAGTTATTGAAATAGGCCTGATTATAGCACTTGGATTCTGCATTTTTATGTTTCAGGCGTTTAAAAGATTTGAAACGAAAGAAGCTACAACCGAAAAAGTCGATATTGAAATAGAGGTAACGGAAGTTGAAAAAACAATACAACAGAAACTTCCCCCTCCACCAGCTCGTCCGGCAGTTCCCATCGAAAGTGAAAGTGATGACATCCCTGAAGATGAGACGATTGAAATAACTGATTTGGACCTGGATGAACTTCCTCCGCCTCCTCCACCGCCACCCACTGACGAAGAGGCTGCGATCATTTTTGTTCCGTATGATGATCCGCCACAGCCGATTGGTGGTTTTGCCGCAATTCAGCGTAACCTTAAATACCCTGAAATTGCACGTAAAGCTGGCGTTGAAGGGCGTGTAATGGTTCATGCTCAGATCGACGAAAAAGGGAATGTAGTAAATACCCGAATTCTGCAATCATTGGGAAATAACGGCTGCGACGAAGCAGCAATTGAAGCCATTAAAAAAGTAAAATGGAAGCCTGCTATGCAGCGCGATCGTCCGGTAAAAGTCTGGATTTCCATTCCCGTGGTATTCAAATTGAATTAGTAATTATATAGAAAGCGGTGTCGGAAAGACATCGCTTTTTTCTTTCCATATTATTATGAGCCGTCATTTCATTTCATACCTGATCACCCCACTGATTATCTGCGCAGTTGCGTTATCATGCGTCAATCCATTTGCACCTAAAGTGACTGATACTCTCAAACTAAGTGAATTGATCACCCAACAGAAAACTCCCGAAGAAGTGCTGACAAATTTTAAATACGCTTACACATTTAAGGATTCCACGCTATACAGTAATTTGCTGGACAGCTCATTTGTGTTCGTTTATTTTGATCCAAATTCGGGCACATCCGGGAGGTTTGTCTCATGGGGGCGTAGTGAGGATCTTCGAACCACCGGCAAACTATTTAGAAGTTTCACGGTGATCGATCTAACGTGGAACAGCACCATTTATGCCATTCAGGACAGTATCGCCGGCCTGGCGGAATCATCAAAAAGTTTCCGGCTAAGCCTGGTAAACGATCAGGAGTCCATTACTATTGGTGGGACTGCCGTGTTCTCATTTAAACGAGACCCTAAGGAAGATATGTGGCGGATTACCCGCTGGAAAGATGAATCCGATTTGTAAATTGCCCATCATGAAAAAAAGTTAATTGGACGATCTACCTGAATCCGGAGTTCGGCTCCCAACAATTATTTTAATCCGACACGATGAGCATATAGAAAAGAAATTGCACGGCTATTGACAACATTACATTATTTGAGAATTCTTGTCAGCATCCTATTCACCATTAATCCGAACCTGTTAGTGCAAGTATCCCCCTGTTAAACTCAACTTTGTACAGATGATTCATGGGTATAAATAGAAAACCC
Organism: Candidatus Zhuqueibacterota bacterium; assembly: GCA_016931935.1. Lineage (GTDB taxonomy): Bacteria > Zhuqueibacterota > Zhuqueibacteria > Thermofontimicrobiales > Thiofontviventaceae > Thiofontivivens. The sequence goes on from JAFGDW010000257.1 coordinate 7,456, forward strand.
CTCGCGTTACCAAGGGGTTTTGGGTTTCATTTCTATTCTGCAGTTCTTTATTTTTATTGTATTTTCTTAAAGTGGAACGGAAAAACAAAATGAGCAACGCCTGAAGGGATCGGATCAAATTTTAGACGCTTCACCAAATTTACAATATCATTCTCCAATTGTGGATGATTAATTGTAGACTCAACGACTTTTACATCGGTGACAAATCCATTGGCCGCAATCGTGAAGCGAACAGTCACCTTACCACTCAGGCTGGGATTAGCTTTCAAATATTTTTCATAATAATAAGTAATTCGTCCCATTCTTGCTTGAACCACAGCCATAACCGATGCGTCACTTCGCGCGCCAAGCGCTTCTTCATCACCCGATTTTTGTGTTGCCTGTGCCAGATTCACGCGAACTTGTTTTTTAAGCGTTACGGTCTCGACGGGTTCATCAAGCGCACCAAGGAAATCATCAATACCACCTGAGCCACCTGTGCCGATTAATTGATCGAGCGGATCATCTTTGTCTTTTGTATTGGAACGGCCAACTTTCAAATTTGTTCCACCCCCTAACATACTGTTCAAATCAGCAACCAATCCTCGATCGACAAGCGCATCGACAACACCACTGGATTTACTCGACGAACCGGTACCGCCAATTAATCCTAATAATCCCGAGCTTGCGACTGCGTTTCCACGTCGTTGAGATGATGAACCTGAAGCCTTTTTCTTGGTTGATGTTCGCTTTTTGGCAGCGTCTTCTTTACCTTTATTTTCAGCTCCCTGATCTTCCATTGGCAAGTTGGACGTTAATTTATTATCTGTAAGCGCTTCAATTTGTTCCGGCGTTTTAATCATAAATTTGGTCAATCGCTGTTGTACCTTTTCAACATTCACTTCCTTGACCTTTATTTCATAATCTTTGAACATATAAAGAACTGTTGTGTTCAAAGCAAAAAGCAATAACACGATAAACTTAAAAAGCATATCCGAAAACAGATCTTTGGCGCTCATCTGTAACCAGGAATAGCCACTAAATTTCTGGCCAGCCATTCGCTGTTGCTGCTGACGATGGCGCATAATCTGCTTTTTGTCAAATCCGAACTCGATTCGTGTATCCCCGATTGTTAAGTACCCAAATTTTTTGGGAGTCAATTTAACAATATAACTATTTTTAGTCCGGGGAAGGACATCATGAATCATCAGGTCCCGCAAATTGAGCGCAGAATCTCCTTCACGGAGTTCACCTTCCTTGACATAAGCTGGTAAAAAAAGTTGATAGTTACCATTTTTCTTTGAGATCAACGTATGTCGTTTCGGGAAGGTATGTCCAAAAAGGATCAGATCGTTATCTTCCTTCTGACCGATGGAAAAACCATCCTTTTCGCTTACAACACGTTGATCAATTTTGCCATTGTTGCGTATTTTAAGAACCAGTGAAAAGGGCTGTCTTGTCTTCATAGGAATTCAATCGATTATTCAATTTTATTGACGGCTAGCATCATATCATTATACCCAACCTGCCCACAGGTGGCCATCACTTTTCTCAATACTTTGTAAGGAATTTCCTTATCTCCCTGGATGGATATTTTCCCGGTGAATCCCATATCGGTAGATAACTCACCGACGCCTTCACTGACTGCACGCAGGTCACGTAATGCAGCAGCCAAGTTAGGAATTCGCAGAGATGGATCGGCATAGACTTCTTCTAAAGTTGCCACACGTTTTCCATCCAATAGTATCCACTCTTCCGTAACCGCTATTACCGATGCAGCGATCGGATCCTTTTTTGCTGTGGAGTCCGGTAACTTTAAATCTGGCGAAACAGTCATAATATCACCAGAGGCTGAAAAGCTTTTCAATAAAAATACCAACAATATTGTGAACATATCAATCATCGACGTAAGTTTCAGGCTGGCTTGTTCTGGCTCCCGACGTTTTTGTCGACGTGCCATAAATCCATCATCATCCGATGCGAACATTTATAATAATTCCTTCTAAAATTATCCTGCAAGCGATACATTGGGAAAACCGCTTTCACGACATTGATCCATCACTTTAATGATAATATCGTATTTTATGTTTTCTTCCGGTGACACGATAATATCTTCTGCGGTTTCATTTTTCAGTTTAACATCTCGCAATTGTGTCGCTAATGTGTTGAAATCAAATCTATTTTCGATCTTATTGATCGGATCAAATTTGAAACCCGGGCTTTTTAACTGGAATCCGGTTTCTTTAACGGCAAGTATTACGAGGGTCAATTGTTTCTGGTCATCCTGCTGTTTTTGTTGACCCCCTTTACTAAGCGAAGGAAGCGATAGATCTAGAATTGCTATCTGTACAAACGCCGCCGTTAACAATAGGAAAGGAATAAGTAATAAGAAGATATTCATGACAGGGATGATATTTACATCCGATTCTTCCCGTTTCTTCCCTTTCCCCATCGAATTTCGTAAATTCATATTAGCTCCGTCCGGCTACCAGGCGATTATAAATACGCGCGATATGCATATTGATTTCATCTGTTAGTTCGGTTGTTTTTTCCTGAAGAAATGCATACGCGATCATGTTAGGAATCGCTGCAATCAATCCGAAAGCAGTAGTGTTCATTGCCTGGGAGATACCGGCAGACAATAATGTCGACTTCATCGATGCATCAGCATTTGCTACAGCTTCAAACGAACTAATGAGACCAAAAATTGTTCCGAGCAGACCCAACAGAGTCGCAATGTTCGCAATGGTCGCCAGATAATGAGTTCGTTTTTCAAGTTTTGGTAATTCAGCCATAGCAGCCATTTCAAATGCGTTTTGAATTTGCTTTGGTGATTTACCATATTCCGCAAGCCCAACTTTGGCGATTCGCGGTAGCGCTGCTCGCGACATATTGCAAAATTCGATGGCATTGGAAATATTTTCTCGTTGGATAAACTCCATAATCCGACTGATAAAAGCGTTGCTGTCAATTTTATTTTTAAACATTACAACTATCATTCGCTCAATAACAATTGCAAAACCGATCATCATTGTTGCCAAGATGACGTACATAAAAGGTCCCCCACTCCGAAACGCGCTAATAAGATAATCCAATTGAACCTCCTTCAGTTCAGTTAATTCTGTTTGATGCAGAGTATTTCGGTTGCCCAGCTAATTGGGGAATTCAAATTCCATCCGACGGATATTATGACAAAGCTCGTTTAGACCACCCGCAATGATATTACGCTGTGATCCGATGGAAATCGTATATTGCAATTTTTTTAAATTCTACCGATTCCTATCGACCTTTTTCACGGCAGGTATGTAATTCGACCTTAGTACATAGCATTTAAAAAGCCTGTACGGTTTATCAATCCTGCCATCTTTTTAAAGGTAACATGACTGGATGCTCCAATCCAATCTGATGAAACATCGGTGCTATGAAATAACACCCATTCGGAGTTAACTGGTTAGCCGGTGTGCAGTATTATATCACCATAAAATGTGATCTTTTTGTCGTTGAGTTTTTAATTTCTCTTTTCGAAGCGTGCTTTTTTCAACAGTACGAAAAATATCCCGATAAAAATATCGCTCTATTCGAATACCATCCACCCGGGGATCCGTTCCCGGAATAATAAACACAGTTTGAGGTTTTGCCAGACGCCCATAGATGTCAATTTGCTTCATGAAAACATTCATTGTTTTCGAATCCACGCCATTTACCATCTCCTCAGAGCCGTCTTTTTTGGTTAGAAGCTCTTTTGCTTCCACCGTCGTGCTGCCTAGTACTACAATAAGTATTATCAGACACAGCCAAACTCGCTGTACCATCACGATCCTCCGTCTGTTTTCTGATTCGCGATAAGTCTCGTTTTGGGAGTTGTTTGCGAATCTCCCAGGCCTAATTCGACAATTAGTGCCTGCATACGTTTTTTGCTTTCTTCAGTCCATTCATTCGTAATATTATTTTTCTCAGCATTTGCTACATTGGTTTTATAAAACTCAAGCGCTTTTTCTTTGAATGGAGTAACAAATTGCTGATTCAAATTTGCGTAATATTTTTGAATATCTTCCTGAGTTAAATTTGGAGGAGCAGGTGAACTTAATATTGCTTCACAAAATTCTTCAAAACTCACCCCGGTTTTATAAACAGATGCTGTTGTCCATTCAGCGATATTAAATTTCCCGGTCGCAATATACGCCTTGAGTACTTTGCTTAATAAATCCTGCTTTTTTTTCAGCGATGTGCGCAATGGCGGAACGATACGGACACGTTTAAATTCATCAAAATAAATTTCGGCAATTGTATATTGTGCTTTGGCTACCAAATATTCATCCGCATCCAATCCACGACGACGTAGCTCAATATATTTGTCAACTGTCTGTTGGAAAGCTGTGGTCGCATCCTGCTGATTCTTAATATACAAATAACAAATTTCACCGATTTTATATTGTGACTCAATGTACTTATCTGTATCGTCTGAACCATATTTCTGGATATATTGTTCGTACGTTTCTTTGGCCTTGTACCACAATTTCATATTTTCGTAGCATAATGCTGCATTGAACAACGCGATCGGTGCATATGTCGATTTTGGCCTGAATTCAACTAAATCGGCATAATGCTTTGATGCCTTAATCCAGTTTTGCATTTTCTCACGCAACAAAGCTGCCTTCATGTACAATTCATCAACAAAAGAAATATTAGGCTGTTCCTGAATCATGCGTTCATAGCACTTTACCGCACGTTCCAGATCACCACCCTGTTCAAAAGCATTGGCTGCTTCCTGAATCGATGCTTTGGCAATTTCAATATCCGCCGTACTAAAGGCAATCTTCAGAAATTCTGCTGCAGCTTTTAAGGACTGACCGGATTTTTCGTACTCTTCGGCTTGTTTGAAGTTTGCTGAAGCAATCATCTTACGTGATTTTTCCAGATAACGATTCGAATCAGGAAATGCTTCGGCAACTTTTTCGAACCAAATTTCAGCATCTTTGTACCGACCTAATTTAAAATAGGTTTGGGCGACCAGATTAAGCGCCGTACCATAAAATGGACTGGCTTTATGCTCATTCTGTGCAACCTTCATGTAAACTCGTCCGGCTAATTCCCACTGCTCTAATTCATAGAGCATTTCACCGTACTTCATCAGAATTTCAAGTTTCTTTTCATCATCCGGTAGGTAACGGACATAGTCGTTACATGCTTTCAAAAGATTTGCCTGTGTTTCGTTGGCAACTTTAATCGCAAATGGATATTGCGAACTTTCTCCCAGGAACTCTTCGATGTAAAATGTCAGCGAATCCGTTCGCGGCATTTTCTTGAGTTGATTATAATATGCAAGAATCCGATTATAGGCGGCAGCGTCTTTAAATTCCGATTCTTCCGGACTCGTCATCACCTTAAAGTACTCATCAGCGGCCTTATCGTATTGCTGGACCTCATAATAACTTTCTGCCAGATAAAACCGCACTTTATCTGATTTTTCACTATCTTTAAATTTAGACAGATAATCTTCATATTTTTCGGTAGCTAACAGATATTCTCGTTCACGATTCTTTTCCTGTGCTTTAGCCTGATAGTATGTCCCGAGCGAAAAAATCATTTCCTGTACAAGTGCCAAAGCATCCTGACGAACTTTGCCCTCCGGGTAATTCAACATCCACGGACTATCCGGACCATAATCTTTTACAAATGTTTCTTTTGCTTCAATTACCAATTCTTCTTTGAAATCACGTTCGTAACATTCAATAATTTCTTTTTGAATATTGGGTGCATATTGATAAAATGGATATAGCTCAAGCAAAGCCTGATATGTTTGAACTGCTTCCGGATAAAAATTCCGGCTTTTATAAATTTCACCCATTTTTTCCAGGACAAGTATAGCATATTCCTGAGTACTTTTATTCTTCAACATATCCTTGGCGACCGCTGGAGTGCTAAAATCGCAAAACGAATGAGCAATGTACTCAACCGCTTCATTTCGTACATCAGCTTTCGTCTTGCCGAGTAGTTCGGTATCCAGTTCTTCCAACAGTTTAATATCGCTCATTAAATAAATATAGGTGCTGATAGCGTTGGCATAGTCGCTAATATTGTAGTAGGACCAGCCAAGTTTATAAAGCGTCATATTGAAGAATGGATCATCCCATGCATCGAGATTATTTTTATAATGCTCGATGGCCTTTTGGAAATCTCGTTTGGCAAAATAGTATTCGCCAAGCCGGAAATGCGCCTCGGATATTTTATCGCTTTTCGGACACTCGTACACCAATTTTTGGAAGTATTCCTTTGCCTTTTCGACATTTCCCTCATCAAGATGACACATTCCGAGTCGATAGAGTATTTTGTCACGATATTCTGTATCGGGAAATTTTTCCAATAACTTATAACAAATTTCAATGCTTTTCTTTAAATTAATTCGTGGCAAAATCGGCTCAGTTAACAATTCCCCTTTGTCGAAAAGATTCATCAATGAGTCATATTTTGCATTTTCCCGTTTGAATTTCAATTCGGCGCTCGTAACGTAAAGCTCGGCCAATTCAAACATAATGTTGGGAATAAAGGGCTCATCGGGATATTTGGACATAATATCTTCATGATGGGCAATTGTTCGGTTCAATGCATCTTCATCAACTTCATCTGATGCATTCATTCCAACGGAATCCGCTGCAACCGATTTTATTTGTGCTGTAACAGCACTCCCCAAAAACATATAAAACGCTAATAGAATTAAACTATGCACAACTATATTTTTTCGACTCATACCTTCACCGATGTGATATTCGACTAATTCGCCCGATATTGCATCTCTTTTAGAAATAGCGCACGTGAAATGCCATATTCGGCATATCCGCGCCAGTCTTTTCTTCGCTCTTTCCGTTCGGCCATTTTTTGGAGATCGTTGATTGAGTTTTGCATGTAAATCAAATTTTCACGCTCTTCCATTAGTTTCGAAATTAAATTTTCCCGAAATTCATCCAGTTTTTTTTCTTCCTTAAACACATATTTCGGCATTTCGCCTGATGTCTGATTCAAAGGAAGGGTTGTCAGAAGTTTTGATTCCTGGATTAATATCTGAACTTTTAATTTTTCCAATTTATCTTCTTCCGTCACAAGCGTGTTACTGATTTTTGTCATGATACTCATATTTTGCAAATTATTGGGGAATAGATCAACAATTGTTTGGTAAGATGCAATGGATTTATCATATTCACCCGTCAGAATATATGCCTGTCCAAGCAGAAAATACGATTCTTCCGCATTGGCGCTTGTGGGAAAATTATCGATCAATTTAAGTAAAGGCTTTAACGCTGCCTCATATTTTCCTATTTTTAAATAGCACCAGCCCATTGCTAACAGCGCGTCCTGATAACCTTCGCTGACATCTGAAATATCTCCAAACAGGTCGATAGCATCTTCATACATATTAATCTGATAGTAGATAAATCCCAATGTCAGCCGGGCTTCATCTACCATACGACGGCGCTCGCCACTTATAATCGGCAACGAAATAAGTTTCTGAAAGTATTCAATCGATGAAGCGACGCCCTTCTTTTTTAAGTAGCAAAGCGCAATCGAATACAGGGCGCCATCATAATATTCACTGTTATTGCTGACCTGTTTAAAAATGTTAATTGCTGTATCATAATTCTTCAAATGAAAATGACTTTGACCTGCAAAATATCGTGACGCATCGATAACATTGTCATTTTTCGGTTGTTTAAGAATGTTATAATACACGGTCAATGCTTTTTTAAAATCTTCTTCACGATACCCGGCTTTCTGCAGCCCAAACATCGATTTCGTTAGGAAACGGCTATCCGGATATTTGCGAATCAAATATTTGAACATTTTCTGGGCTGCGTCATTCATTTCTTCTTCATACAAACATTCGCCCATATAATAAATTACTTCATCCAGCTTACTGAATTCAGTATAAAAATCCATGATAATAAACAATTTTTTAGAACATTTCCAATAATCACCATTTTCATACAACGAAGTTGCTTCACGATATACTTTCTCCGCCGCGTATTCAATCTGCTTTAGCTCCGCCAAATCGCGTTTGGAATCTTGTGCGTTTAATTGTGTGAATGAAATTAACCATAGCAGCAATATTAATAGAAAAACACTGCCATTTAATTTAGTTATGATACTTTTCCGAATAAAATCCTGCATACAAGTCGTGTCCATCAATTATCATCTTCAGGTTTCTTTTTTTTCAACAATTCCCGCATTTTATCAATATCGCGATTTGCACGAATACGTTTTTTCTTAATACGTTCCAGTTTCCTTAATTCCTGCTCCCGCTTCTCCCGAGCGATTTTAGCGCTTTTGTCAAAATACTTATAAACTGAAAAACGATATGTCGCACCGAACCATACGCGCCAATCAGCTACATCTTTTGGAAAAATTCCTATATCATTTTGCTGCCAGGGTATTGGTTTGGCAAGACTGACATCACCAGCAATATCCATTGTAAGTTTCTTAGGGCCTAAAAATGACATTCCCAGTGATACTCTCGTTGGATTGTCATTGAAGCCAAGGCTATCCGAATGATTATTAATAAATAATTCACCCGTATATTCAAGGTATATTTGATTAGAATGAAACGGGACTTTAATACCCACTCCAAAAAGTAGTTGGTCGATTTCTGATTTAAAGAAATCATCCGAAATATCATGATCCAGATAGCCGATATTCATAATTAATTTAAACGGACTTGACGCAAAGACATTCACAAAATCCATAGTCGTTAAAAATCTTGTTCCCCAGGCTTGTTTGTCCGTGTAAAAAACTTCGTAACGAACATTTGGTTCATATGCTGTCGGAAATTTATAAAAAGCCTGTAATCCCCATTGAAAAAAAGATGATGATAGGGGTAACATATATTTTAGAGCAACCTGTGTATCGCCTAGTCGACCAAGAATTAAATCCTGCGTTTCCAGATACGGAACCAGATTAAGCACGAATTCGAGATTGTGTGATAATCCAACAGTTCCATTCAAATAAATTGAGTGAAAAGTTGCCAGTTTCTCTGGACGTATTTTCTCAAAATAGGTTGAATAAATACCATTAACATAAATATCCGCCGGTGCAACTACATTTGCGGACTGTACTCGTAATAGCCCCCTTCCCCCACTCATAGTAACCTGTGATTGAGCATGTTTAGCTATAAATAGAAACAGAAAAACCCAAATCACAGTAAATCGATTCTTCATAGATTTCCCTTAGTTTGCTTCAGAATGAATCAAGCAATGTACACGTTTTATTCAACATTTGCAAGAATAAAATTCTAAAATATATTAAGTTTTTTCAATTAGTTAGATTTTACTTCAAAGTAACATTTTAATTTTATTTAACATTATCCGTTTTTAGACAATTATCATTCTTCATAACAATTATTGTGCCATGAAACCCTTGATGATATTCTTTTTAAACTGTCAGATAACCTACTAATTATCTAAAGGTTACTAATATACAAAAATTTCAAAAAAATAGACTGTTAATTGCATATTACCGAAAAGTGGTCAGAAATGCTTCAAAATGATACAGGGATACCGAATTTTCAATCACCTGCCAGGTTATTCAGTCTAACAATTTAATTATTTGGCAATTAATTCGATTTTTATCTGTTTTAAAATGAGAATTGTAGGCAGTTCATCTCATTTTCAAACAATCCATATACAATATTGTAATTAAGTAATAGTATCTGAAATTAAATGGGTTAAAATGGAACAGATTAGTAGACAATTCGGCGGGCGCCCCGATAGCGAAGACGATAATAGCGCTGATTAAGTGACGCGATATTCACTCCTTTGCTAGATGAGGAATGAGCAAAATTTCCATTTCCGAGAAAAATACCAACATGTGTTATATAATCATTGAAGTATTTACTAAAAAAAATAAGGTCACCAAATTTTAATTGATTTGGCATTAACGTCATTCCGGTGCCAAATTGTTGGCGACTGGTACGTGGGATAAAAATGCCTAACTGTTTATAAGCTACCTGCGTAAAACCCGAGCAATCAATTCCATAGCGAGTGGTTCCACCCCAACGATATGGCGTTGTTGGAGGTCCAAGGAATTCGCGAATGACCTGCCACATCAACTGTTCATTCAGACTGTTCCGTTGTGCGGATTGAAAATACGTCACAGGCGGAGACGTTTTTTTCTGTTGCTCAGGCTGAGTTGGTTGTGTATATCCTAGTTGATTCTGGTATATTGGTTGCGGAGTCCGTTTATATTTTTCCTGATCTTTTTGAATAGTTTTTAGTTTTGTTTTTTCAAGGTTTCTAATATACGTCAGCTCTTCGCTCACCATAGTCTCTGGAGATGATGGCGCATTCCCCTGTGCAATTCGGATTAAAATCGATGTACCTAATTTTTCGAGTGACATCCCTTCGTTTTCGGCAACAACCAGCCCATCAAATACTGCTTTCGTGAGTTTTTCTGACCATTTATCCGTAACGGCGGTTGTGAATATTTCATTCGCGATTTCGTTTGGTACTCCCCTGGCTATACTTTCTTTCATGACTTGAAACGCTTTATCCCTGTCATTCTGTCCAATTGTAGATTGACTGGTAGTTTGTGACAACGATGTTAGTCCATTCTGAATCGTCGTTTCAACTGATTCATTTTCTGCCTTTTGGTCAATTGCAATGATCAGGTATAAAGCGATTTTATCGGATTCAAGTCCTTGTTGATGCCCTTTAACAATACCCTCACACACCGCATAGAGCGTTGCACCGGTCCAATTATTATAAATCCCATATGAGACAATTTCATCTATCACGGTCGATTCAATTTCATTTTGTGTCAATAATTGAATGGCTTTTGCGGCAAATTCAAGCTGTTCAGCACTTATGGGAGACGAAAATCCGATGACCGCTAAATCATCGACATATTCGGTTGGAGCATTATTTTCGACAGCCTGATATGCCTTAAGCGCGACATCTGCAATCGTATTAAACGTAATTTCATCGAAGAGTCCAGCCGCAACTACTGCACGTACACTGCTGAGTCCGTTTTGTGCCAAAGAAGTCGTTTGAAGCACAGATGCAAATTTCTGATTCAATGCAGTCGATAATTCTGTCCGCTCCTGATCTGACAGGCCATCCATTGAAAGCACAATCGAATCAAGCGATGATGTTTGCGCAAAGATCGGTGCGGTAATATGTAGCAAAACAAGCACACAGAGAACTCGATGCATCGTACTCACCCTCCAATGCGTTTGCGTTTTATCAGATACTGAATAAGTGCGCGATCAAACTCTTCACCGGTATTAAGCAGGACATAATCAATTTGTTGACTGCGGCATTGACGTTTGTAATTGTCAATAAAAGCTTGCACCCGTTCCCTGTATTCCGCCCGGATATGCCACGGTTGAGTCGGGATTTCATCATTGGTTTCCATATCGTGGAAAATTGCCTCACGATCGAATGAAAAGTTAATTTCAAATGGATCGAGAATATGAAATACTACAACCTCATGTTGATTGTGTCGGAAGTGTTTCAGGGCTAGCATAATTTTCTCAGGATCATCAAATAAATCCGACAATATTACGACTAATCCTCTGCCTGGAATTCGCTCAGCCATTTCATGAAACGTCGATGCAACATCAGTTGTATCAGCAGTGATTACTGTATCCAGCTCGTGCAGAATTCGATACAAATACGATTTAATGGATCGCGGCGGAATATAGCTTCGAATCTTATTATCAAATGTCATTAATCCGACAGCATCCCGCTGTTTGAGCATTAAGTATGTCAATGCGGCAGCAAGATAAGATGCGTACCCAAGCTTGGAAATTCCATGAGAAGCGTAACCCATGGATGCGGAGCGGTCCAAGAGCAAATACGATTTTAAATTCGTTTCTTCCTCGTACTGCTTAATATAAAACCGATCCGTTTTGCCGTACACTTTCCAGTCGATCCGTTTCATTTCATCACCAGGCATGTACTGGCGATGCTGAGAAAATTCCACACTGAATCCATGATACGGACTTTTGTGCAATCCAGCAATGAATCCCTCCACAACAAGCCGGGCGCGTAATTCCATGGTTTTTAATTTGGAAACGATCTCCGGCTTAAGGTATTTTTTGTAATCAACTTGCTGCATGGTCAAATCAACTCTTGTCATTCATCAGTTTTTGAATTATTTCCAGCGAACCAACGCCATCTGCTTCTGCGTTGAAATTGGTAACGAGTCGATGCCGCAAAACCGGAGTGGCAATCGCTTTCACATCATCAATATCCGGAGTTGGTCGACCATCCAGAATACATCGGGTTTTTGCACCTAAAATTAAATATTGTGATGCGCGTGGTCCGGCTCCCCAGCTTATCCAGTCCTGAATATATTGTGGTGACTTGGGATTGTTTGGTCGAGTTTTACGGACCAAGTTGACAGCAAATTCGACCACATTATCCGCGACCGGGACGCGGCGAACCAGCGATTGCAATTGTAAAATGTCATTCTTTTCGAGACAGACTTCGATATCTGGCAAATAAGCGCTGGTGGTGGATTTAACAATTTGAACTTCTTCATCTTCATTTGGATAATCCACCCATAAATCGAACATAAACCGGTCGAGTTGCGCTTCCGGTAACGGATAGGTTCCTTCCTGTTCAATTGGATTTTGAGTAGCAAGCACAAAAAACGGCTCTTCAAGTGTGAAAGTCTCACCAGCGGCAGTTACCTCATGCTCCTGCATTGCTTGTAGTAACGCGGCCTGCGTTTTAGGCGGAGTTCGGTTAATTTCATCAGCGAGGACTATATTCGCGAATACCGGACCTTGAATAAATTTAAACGCCTTCCGCCCGGTCGTCATGTCTTCTTCAATAACTTCAGTGCCGGTAATATCCGACGGCATGAGATCCGGTGTAAATTGAATACGGCTAAATTTCAAATTCAATGCTTTGGCAAGCGTACTGATAAGTAATGTTTTTGCCAAACCAGGTACGCCGATCAGTAAACAATGGCCTCGTGATAATAAACCAATCAGTAATTCATCGATAATCTGATGTTGACCAATGATTACCTTGCCAACTTCTTTAGTGATTTTATCACGGGCATTCTTTAGCTGCGCCACAATTTCAATATCATTTTCAGACTGTTGATTTTTTTTAACCATTTCGCCTCCGCTTTCCAGCATTATTTCAATAACCGGGCAATTTGAATTATTATATGTTCGTACGTCACGCAAGTTTCATAAGTGAAAAAATTGTTTCATTTTGAGAATAGTTTAGTATGTTATCAATAAGGAATGGTGCGCATCATATCAATATTAACATTTCCAAATAATATAGCGAGTGTAACGCCAGTGAAATGTCAAACGTAGGACGTGAGACGAGACAGTTACAAATTCGCAGCTCCAGCAATTATTGAAAGGATACCGTTTAACCTATACATCGTTATAGCAAAATAAATGAATCCATCATTTTTCTATTTGATCACAACTTTTATTCGGATTAAAGACATGAAGATAGATATTTTTCTATGAAAAGTCAATATTTTACTTGGAAATAATCTGTAATTTTTCTATTTTCGGGCTATGGAAAAATTAAATATAACAGGAATGGATATGCCCGAAATTGGATCGCTGCTGGCATCGTTGGATCAGCCGCGTTATCGGGCAGATCAGATGTTTAATTGGGTGTACAAACGTCACGTTCGATCGTTTGATGATATGACTAACTTCAGTAAAACACTGCGCTCTCAATTATCAGAAACAGTGCACATCGGACATGTGTCCATGGAAACAATTCGATCATCAAACGACCAATCAACCCATAAATTATTGTTTAGACTATCGGACGGGCAGTTTATTGAAAGCGTCTACATGATTGAAGGGAAACGGCAAACTGTCTGCTTATCCAGCCAGGTCGGTTGTGCACTAAATTGTGATTTTTGTGCGACCGGTCAAATGGATTTCATTCGCAATTTAACCGCCGGAGAGATTGTTGATCAGTTGCTATTCATACATAACCATTTTCAAACAGAAGCAACAAATATTGTGTTTATGGGAATGGGTGAACCATTTTCTAATTATGAACAAGTGCTGAAGGCCGCACATCTTATTTCGCATGAAAATGGTATTGCAATTGGAAAGCGGAAAGTCACGATATCGACCAGTGGCATTATCCCGACAATCAGGCGTTTTGCTGATGATGGAGAAAAGTTCAAACTTGCCATTTCACTGAATGCCACGACCAATGCTGTCCGCGATCAACTGATGCCAATAAACAAACGTTATCCGATCGGTGAGCTTTTAAATGTCGCTCGATATTATGCAACAAAGACACGGCATCGGGTGACTTTTGAGTACGTTCTAATGGCAGGCGTAAATGATAGTGTGGAAGATGCCATACGATTGCGCAAGCTGCTTGCGGGTTTACCATGTAAAGTAAATCTAATCCCCTACAACGGGACAGGCACATATCAACGACCTACGGAAGCACGAATTGATGCGTTTATCAAACCATTTTTAAATGAAAATATTGTGATTTCAGTTAGGCGAAGCAAAGGGGATGATATTGATGCAGCGTGTGGTCAGTTGTACTATCAAACACAAAAGCGGAAATAAAATCTAGCGGAACATAGCCTTGATGCTACCCCACGTGTGTCGCACTCCGGAAACAGCAGGTGTAACGGTCACGACTTCAGAAACAGCTTTATCATTGCCATTTTCATCGACGATACGTATTCTATAGAAGAACGTATTCGCCATTGTTTTGAAGACACTACTATCCTGGTACTCGTAATCCTTACGTTCGGATGAATTGCCCGCAGCATCCACCGTACCGACTTTCGTGAAATTGTAGCGATCCATGCCTCGTTCAATCACATACTCTTTACAGCCAACTTCACTTAAGGATGACCATTTGAGGACGACTTTGTTTTTTCCGGGTTCGCCTCTGAAATTTGTAATGACAGCGCTACTCCAAATGACAGTTGCAAATCCCAAAGTGATAATGAGACACAAGCTAAGAATCGGTAGATGGATATGTTTGGTCTGCTTCAAATTCATACTATGTAAGATAGCGTTTTCAATGAAAAAGTCAAGAGTTTTTTACAATAAATTAACGTATTGATATATTTTTTTGATCAAAACTGCTACATTTATAATTTTCCAGACGACTTAATAATTCATTCAACAAATATTGAACTCATCCGTTTTTAATTAGTTTCCTTTTCCTTTTTGTAATTATCGGCACAATTATAAATACCTGAATTTCCTGAACGAAATGCCAAATATTCAAATATTTCCCTATTCGAAAATTTATTCATATCGTATACATCGAAATCCAACATTATCTCGGCCTTCAAACGGTAGACGGTACGATCGGACGGTCGTTCGACAGTAGTATGGTTCATCGCGCCACGATCCGCCACGAATGACACGCGCAGTGCCGTTTGCCGGACCTGCCGGATTGGTTTGGGGACCCGTTGCATAATAATCGGGTTGATACCAGTCCAGACACCATTCCCAGGCATTTCCAGCTAAATCGTACACACCATCGACGCTGGGACTATCTTGCGTTTTGAAACCACTCTGCGTCAGGCCATTGAAGAATCCAACCGGTGTGAGTGCCGGTGCATTCTGTTCGTATGGATCGCCATTCCCCCAATAGTTAAACCGGTTGTATTCAGCCTGACTTCCCCATGGATACATTCGATTATTGTGCCCCCGCGCAGCCCGTTCCCATTGTGCTTCCGTCGGAAGCGAACAACCTCGCCAGGCCGCATAAGCAATTGCAGCATCATAGGTAACAAACACGACCGGATGATCGGAATATCCGGCTCCCGCCTCAAACACTCCTGTATTTGTTTGTGTAATTTTCATCGCCGAACGAAAATATTGTGCGTTTCCGTCGGTCAAAAATTTGGCGAACATCGTATTTGTTACTTCATATTTATCAATCCAAAATGCATCGAGGCTGACGCTATGTTGCGGTTGTTCATCCTGATCGGTGTTGGAATCATCGCTGCCCATATTGAAACTACCCGCAGCAATATAGACCATTGGCGGTGAGTTCAGGTCAAGATAAATACTGTCACTCACGACTTCTGAACGCGTGCCATCGGCATACTGAACCTGTGCATAGACTTTCAGCCATCCCATTACATCAGGTAGCAGCCAGGTTGAAGTTGCGCTGTATGTCTGCCATGTGCCATCCGAAAAATTGATGTCATTACTAATTCGCATTTGTGAGGCTGACGGCGCTTTCAATTGAAACGGTACTGTGCGATCGAATGCCATACGAATACCATTATTGAGGATAAATACCGGTGTCGTACGAACTTCAACTGGCGCTATGTGATCGCGACTGGTTTGCTTGCCACTTTTATTTATCGCAATTACCCAATATTGATAGCTGAAACCGGGAGAAATAGAATCATCCAGCCAGGTTGTATCGGCAGTTTTGCCCAGAAGCTGGACTTCGGTTTCATTTGTTGTCTTGCGGTATACACCATATTGTTCCAGATCCGGAATATTTACATCGTGCCACGTTAAGTATACAGTGTCTTGCGAAACATTCGCTGTCAATCCAAATGGATCGCCAGCGCTTTCGGGATTTTGGGGATCAAAGATATTTGTGAGATCGGGTTGTTGGGGAGGTTCTTTGTAGCAATTCGTGCTAATCAGTAAAATTCCTGTTAGTAGTACGAACAGTGAATATTTCATGAAATGGTTCCTTCCTCAAAATAGTCATATGTTGTACGACCAAATTCTTCGATGGTTTCTTCATTGGGAAATCTCATAGAAAATAACGTATAAACAAAAAAATGCGGTATCCATTCAATATTGGATGGTAAAGCTATACATGCAAAGTGCATAGTGCATGGAGCATAGCGATAGATTTGTGCTTTTGCTATGC
>JAFGDW010000258.1 GCA_016931935.1 Candidatus Zhuqueibacterota bacterium
AGCCCTGAGCTTGCCGTCTCGCAGCGGCGTGCTGCCGCTGTTTGCGGCACGAACGGTGTCGAAGGGCGTCGGGGGACGTTGCCTTCGGCAGGCTCAGGCAACGATCGAAAATTCCTTATCTTAATGGCATTGAAAAGTAAATATAAAATAGTGGATCGTGTATCTATTACCTATTCTCTTGTCCCTATGTCACTATTCCCAATTCACTTTTCCCTACTATTTTATCTCCATCTCAAAAAACATAACTTCACTTATTGACTACTATAAATTGCCTCGCGACTGTATCTTGCAGATAATTTTTGCTTGAAATTTCTGTTTATTTTGGGTATATTGGAGCGATGATTTTAATTCATTGATACTCAACTTTTTATCAGATTAATATTTGGATGTTTATGGCACATGCACTCGAAGTTTACCACAACGATCGATTAATTTTTCATAGTGACGGAAAATGGTTGCACCCGCTATTTGAATTGTATGATTTTCTAAATGCCCAATCGTTCGATCCCTCACACCTTCACGTCAGGGATAAAATAATCGGACGCGCCGCCGCGCTATTGATGATGAAGTTGGGAATCCGTACAGTCCACGCCGCCATGCTTAGCACACTCGGCCAACAAGTTCTGGATCACTTTAATGTTGATTATACCTACGACACATTAGTGGACAGAATTGTCTGCAAAACCGAGGATATTCTAAAAGATGAGCTTGATCCCGAACATGCATTTGTGCTGCTTAGCGAGCGGGCGGGACGATTGGTCAAAAATTAGGCAGTTTATTCATTTATGATCGCACCTAAATTATATACACCCGATGGCTTGCCGATGTCACGGATTGCCTGGGGATTTCGTAATTTACATAATTGGCATCTAACCACCGAACAACTTGTCTCCATGCTTCAGGAATGCATTGAGATCGGCGTAACCACAATGGATCATGCGGATATTTATGGCGAGTATACGTGCGAGCGTCTGTTCGGGGATGCATTGTCGACCGTGCCGTCGCTGCGGGATAAATTGCAGCTCGTTACAAAATGCGGAATTGTACGGATATCTAAAAACTCCACCACCGGCTCGGTGCATCATTACGATACCAGCAAGAAACACATCATCGCGTCGGTGGAAGCTTCATTACTTAATTTTCGCACCGACCGCATCGATTTGCTGTTGATTCATCGTCCCGATCCGCTGATGAATACTGAAGACATCGCTTCGGCGTTCTCCGATCTGAAATCCGCTGGCAAAGTGCTGCATTTTGGCGTTTCCAATTTTACAACCTGGCAGTATAACCTGATCGCCGGGATGCTCGATTTTCCGTTAGTGACCAATCAGATAGAATTTTCCGTCCTGCAGATTGATGCGTTGACAAACGGCACGCTCGACCAATGTCAGCAGCGCAAACTCCCGGTGATGGCATGGGGACCGTTTTCACGGGGACGATTATTTACCGATTCCGGCACCCAACTTGTTCGATTGCGAAATACACTGGAAGATATTCGCGAATGGATCGGCGCCATTTCCATCGCTCAGGTAGCGCTTGCCTGGATCATGAATCACCCGGCGAAAATTGTTCCGGTGCTGGGAACAAGCAAGATCGATCACATGTGGGATGCTGCAAAAGCAACTTCAATCCGGCTATCACGCGAACAATGGTTTAAAATATGGGGTGCATCGACCGGGCGAACAATAGATTGATTTTTTTTGCATAATATCATCCAAACGTGAATATAGAATTTTGAATTCCATTCAACACTCAACATTCAAACTTCAACATTATCTTTTTTAAGGGAGGAAGGATGAAACGGACATCAAATCTGCTGGTACTCTGCATCCTGCTCATGTTGATCGGGGGATGTGCCCACCGATCTGTCTCCGAAAAAAAAGCCGATGAACAGGGTTATGTTTATATTCCGGATGTCAAAGAGCCGGAGCCAATAAAAAAAGATGAAAGTGTCGATAAAATTATAACAGAGGCGGGAAAAGAAAGTGTTTTGAAACAGCATCAAAATCCCCCAAAAGTTACCGCAAGTCAAATTGTCGATGCACCCGCTGGCACCGCCGAAGCACTAGGCTTTTACTATATCAAGCCGCACAAATTGACGCCTCAGGAAATTGCCAAACTTACGGAACCGGATGTGGTAGCTGCTGAGGAGCGCCCGATCCCCAACGGTTTAATTGGTGATATTCAGTTCGGTAAAGCTTCATTCTATGCCGACAAATTTCAAGGGGAACAAACAGCCAGTGGCGAGCGATACGACCGCAACCTGCTTACAGCCGCCAACCGCACACTACCGTTCGGCACGTTGTGTGAGGTGACAAACATGGCCAATGGCAAGAAAGTAACCGTCAAAATAAACGATCGTGGTCCGTTTTCCAAAGGTCGCATCATCGATTTGTCGTACCGGGCAATGTCTATTTTGGGGGGCATTGATGATGGTATTATTCAGGTGAAAGTGGAAGTGGTGGAATAATGATTGATCATTTTCGATTATTTGCGCCGATTTACGATCGTGTGTTTCCTGCGCCAACGAAAGATGAACTTCAACATCGCTATCACCTGCCAGCCAGCGGCTGGCTGCTGGATGCCGGTGGCGGTACGGGACGAATTTCGCGTCAGTTGACGCCGTTGATCGATAATATTGTAACCGCGGATATTTCACAACCAATGTTAAAACAGGGCGCCGTCAGCCCAACGCTGGTTGCGACACAGGCAAGCGTCACGTATCTCCCATTTCCCAATGATACATTTTCCCGGATTATCGTGGTGGATGCGTTCCACCATTTTCAAAAACAGCAACAGGCACTTCGCGAACTGGTGCGTGTGCTTGCACCGGCAGGACGGCTGATTATTGAAGAACCTGATATTTCCCTGAAAATCGTCAAGCTGGTAGCGCTTGCCGAAACCATAGCCCTTATGCGCAGCCAGTTCCATCCGGCGCCGGCGATTGAAGCAATGCTGCAGCAACATCATTTGAAAACCGAAACACACAATGGAGACCGTTTTTCTTTTCGTGTGACAGGAACAAAACCGAATGTATCATCAACATAATAAACCGCTGTCTCCATGGCAGCACCGTTTGCATGAAATCATATTTGAAGCCGATACTGCTTCGGGCAAACTGTTCGATGTTGTGCTGATTGCCAGTATTTTACTGAGTGTCGCCATCGTGATGCTCGACAGCGTAAAGTCCGTCCAGCGGCTGCACGGTCAGTTTCTGTATCGCGGTGAATGGCTGTTTACTATTTTGTTTAGCATTGAATATGTGCTCCGCCTTGTTTCCGTAAGACGTCCGATTAAATACGCTGCCAGTTTTTTCGGCGTGATCGATTTGTTGGCGGTCGTTCCCACCTATGTTAGCTTATTAATTCCCGGCACGCATTATCTGCTCGTCATTCGTATTTTACGAATTCTGCGAATCTTCCGTGTCTTCAAACTGGCGCAATATATGAAAGAAGCCAACCGGTTAACTCAAGCACTGCGAGCCAGCCGACGAAAAATTACGGTATTTCTGTTTGTCGTATTAACACTGGTCATTCTGTTCGGCTCAATTATGTATGTAATTGAGGGCGAGCCAAACGGCTTCACAAGTATTCCGCGCAGTATTTACTGGGCGGTCGTCACCCTGACTACCGTTGGGTACGGTGATATTTCCCCTAACACCAATCTCGGCCAGGCGGTTGCCGCATTGATCATGATTATGGGTTACAGCATCATCGCGGTGCCTACCGGAATTATCACTGTAGAAATGTCCCGCGTGGCTAACCGCGACATCACTACCCAGGCCTGCCGGATGTGCAACGCCGAAGGGCATGATAGTGATGCAAAATTTTGTAAGTATTGTGGGGGGAAGTTGAATTAGTTTTCTGTTTTCCATATGCGATAGCTCTACAAATTTGATTCTAACTTTCCCAAAAATGATTTAAAAGTAATGGAAGTGAAAAGTCAAACGTGAGACGTGAAACGTATAAAGAAAAAAGCATCAGGGACTACTAAAATTGTGCCCATTATAATTTCATATTCCACGACTTAAATATTATCACAAAAAATCGGAACTAATTCCGAATAATGCCTGTTAATGATTTGTATATCCAAATCTGTTGTCCCCCCTCTTAACGATAAATAGGCAGAATTATGCATCATTCACACCGATTTTCTTCAGTTATTTTTTTTATTATATCGCTTTTTTTCATACATATAACATGTTCACTCGATCCCGTTGTCCATCAACAAGAGCAAATCGGACAGTACTATGCATTCTGCACACTATCTCCTTCAATAGAGAAACAGGAAGTGATCGTTGGCCGGGCCATCCCGGAAAGCATGCCTGAGGATATTAGCGATGCTGATGTGATGATTGCATCAACCGATCAAATCGTTCGATTTGTCTATATTGGAAATGGAATTTATCAAGATCGAAACAAAGAACTATCCGTGTTGCCAGGCGAAACCTACCAGCTTCATGTCAAATTCAGCGATGGTGAAATTATTACAGGTAACACAACCTAACCCGGCGCATTTCAAATAAAGGTTCCAGCAGAAAACGATACCATCACACATTATCTTAACCGGCAGCCGGATACATTGAAAATAGCAAAAGCAACATGGACGGCAAGCACAGCTTCAAAATTTTACAGGTTATCGTTACAATTTTCATCAGACACGCTATTCAGTCCATTTGTCGATCTCTACCGAACAAATGCTTATATGCCGGAACTATACCCCTGTAATTTTACGGATACATTACGCGGAACCAAAATCTTACCGGGCACATTCAATGTCATCGCTTATGACTCCACATATTTTCTAAGCATATAAGGCCGTCGCCTCATTCCTCCCAGTGTGGATTTCAGTCCAGCCGAACTCAGACAGGAATATTTACGCCTTATTGAAGACCGCTCAAATTATCCTAACAATATCAATATCGAAGGTGGCATCGGTAGGTTCAACGGCTTTGTCGTCGAAAAACAGGATATTATTCTAAAAATTATCATGGACTGGCCCTGAATATGACAACACACACCCTTCGCAAAAATGTGGTAGTTATTACTCTGCTGTCTGGGATATATTTTAGCGCCGGTAGCCTGTACGGTTTAAATAATAACAGCGAATTATCCGGTCATGTATTTGTCGACCGAAACAAAACACCCCTGGTTTCGGCCAATGTACAACTCATAAACAGCAAAATCGGAGAGGTAACCAATGAACAGGGATTTTTTAGTTTGAAAAACCTGCCATACGGAAACGATACGCTACTGGTATCGTTTATGGGTTACATTCCTATTAAAACTGCGGTATCAATTCCCTGGCAATCCAATTCACCGATGACGATATACCTGAAGGAAGCAGTAATTGAAATGCCCGAAGTCTCCATTTCCGAATGGCGTTTTACCTAAGAAACACGCAGCCTGGCATTTGAACCAACGCCGCGTCATCTGGATCGGACGTTGCTGCAATCGTTGCCGGTGGTTTCTGCGCCGGATATTTTTCAGGCATTACAAAAACTGCCCGGTATCAGCACGGCCAACGAAGCCAATCCGCAAATCAGTCTACGCGGCGGTAGTTTCGATCAGACGCTGGTACTGCTGGATGGCGCGGTTATGTACTATCCGTTCCACTACCTCGGCATGGTATCCAGCTTGCCCGATGTGATTGTCGACCAGGTATTCGTTTCTCCCGGCGCATTTTCAACGCGCTATGGTAATCGGTTAAGCGGTGTGTTGCAGGTATACACAAAAAATCCAGCCAATACCTGGAATGCAAACATCAATCTGAATCTGCTGGGAGCTGAATTTTCCGGGAGTTTTAAACCCCTGCCCAAATTGTATTGGATGGCGGCGGCGCGCACAAATTTCAAACAAAGCTATAATTTGTTCTTTAATGAGGATTTTCAATTTGCGTTTTATGATATCTGGAATAAACTGATCTACAAATTCAGCGACTCAATAAAATTCAGCGCGTTCGTGTTTTTGAATAATGACCGACAGATATTCGATAATAAACATGATGAATGGCTGCAATCCGATCGTGATGATGCCCGGCTGAAATATCGCAGTGTGGCAGGCGCCAACTTTGATGTGACGCATCGTGCGGAATTTCCCGACAATATTGATTCAAAATTTTTAAGCTATAAATCCCAAATTGAAACGGATCTGGCACAATCCAATTCCCAATCGGGCACCCGTGTGGACAATCGTTTCATTGACAACACCGTGAAGACTGATCTTGAGTGGAAAATATCATCATCATCTCAATTGAATAGTGGTCTCCAGTTAAGTTCATTTTCGACCGATTATTATTGGCTTAATAAATTTGACTTCAGCCCATACGTCAACATCTTTTTTGATTATGCCCCTGGCGACCGATTTGATTTCCGGCGCCATTTTTCAACAATCCAATGTTACCTGGAAAACCTGTGGACAGCGTCCCGTTTTATGGAAATCAGAACTGGCATTCGGCTCAGCCGCTGGAGTTATTCATCAACGTTACAGGAAGAACCCCGGTTAAATATTGTGTTAAAAGCAGGCGCGAATACCCGGCTTAAATTCGGCGCCGGACGTTTCACACAAGGCATTGCAACGGCTTTGGAACGCGGACTTGTCACGTTTCTCCCCTTGTATTTTCCTGTCGATCAGCATAATACGGTGGAATCGGCCGACCATTTAATGGCCAGTTTTGAACAAACAGTGGGGGATGTTGCCTTTGCTGTTACCGCCTACCGGAAATATTTTCACCATCTGTTACGATCGGAATTGTCCGACAGCTCCATCATTTTTGTTGATGGCCCGGGACAAGCCGATGGTATCGAATGTGAAATCAACTACAATAACCACGCGTTGTCCGGGTGGTTGAATTATACCTATGCTCATAGTCATCGGACGTACACCGGGGCGATGTACGACGCATCATTTGATCGCCGGCATCAGATTAAATGTTTTGGTTCATACGCATTGTCCGAACGCTGGAATTTTTCAGCCTATTGGGAATTCTCCACCGGTCAGCCCTACGATCCTGGCAAATATAATCTCATTACACGCGGCGGAAATTATTATCCTAACGATAATTTTGTCAGGCACAATTTCTATCATTACTACTATGATTCCGAAACACCGGTTGGAATGGTTCGCTATCCCTGCTATCATCGACTGGATATGAATGTCCGCTGGCTGGTGCGAAAAACGCCGTATCGATTATCAACGTATTTGTCCGTCCGCAATGCCTATGCCCGTAAAAATGTGTTATACTATACGGATGTTCGGGTGGATGGCTACGATGATTATGGGAATTTAATACAACCTGTTATCAGACGCACATCCTATTCACTGCCGGTTATTCCGACGGCTGGACTGGTTGTGGAATTTTAGTGACTGTTTAGCCTTTTAGGCTTGAAAAAGCCAACAGATCAATACGTTGCCTGAGCCTGTCCCAGCGAAGCGGGGCGACATTTCCACAATAGCGGTGGGTAATGTCGGCTTCGACAAGCTCAGCCGACGGTTTCGAATCGGCTGAATAGATACGAATTTTAATATGCAACCTCTTGAAATTACCGTGGATTAAAGTTATTGGCAAAAAAAGTACCATAAAATAATTTTATTGATTTTCTAATTCGTATGTCCTATATTACGAATTCATAATAAAAAATGGACATACCATGCTCATATTAGCCATCGATCAGGGAACAACCGGTACCACTACTCTGCTTATTAATCACGAAGGCGAAATTGTTGCCCGCTCGTATCGTGAATTTCCGCAAATCTATCCCAAGCCCGGCTGGGTCGAACACAATCCGACGGAAATCTGGCAAACGGTTTTGCTCACTGTGCGCGATGTCTGCAAACAAACGGATGAAGCAATTGCTGCGGTTGGCATTACCAATCAGCGGGAAACGACAGTGGTGTGGGACCGGGAAACCGGGGAGCCGGTACATAATGCCATTGTCTGGCAATGCCGCCGCACCGCTGATAAATGCAACGCCCTGCGTGAACACGCGCCGGAAATTCACGCCAAAACCGGCCTGCCGCTGGATGCCTATTTCAGCGCCACCAAAATTCGCTGGATTCTCGACAACATCGAATTCCGCGATCCGGCCGAACTGTGTTTCGGCACGATTGATTCCTGGATTATCTGGAAACTGACGAGCGGCAAGGTGCACGCGACTGATTACACAAATGCCTCGCGAACGCTGCTGTTTGACATCACCAAAAAACAGTGGGATCCCGAATTCTGCTCGCTGTTCGATGTTCCATCCGTGATGCTGCCGCCAGTGAAACCATCCGCATCCCGATTTGGATTTGTGACCGGCATTCCCCAGTTGCAGGGTGTTCCGATTGCCGGCGTGGCCGGTGACCAACAGGCGGCGCTGTTCGGTCAGGCCTGTTTCAAACGCGGGCAGGTGAAGAATACCTACGGCACCGGTTGTTTTACTGTGATGAATACCGGCGACACCCCGATTTTTTCATCCAACGGGCTGATTACCACCATTGCCGTAAACGGGGATGGCCAGCCGTGTTACGCGTTGGAGGGGTCAATTTTTATTGCCGGAGCGGCAATTCAATGGCTGCGTGATGAAATGAAATTCATCGAAAATGCTGCGGAAAGCGAAGCGATCGCCAAATCGATAAACAGCACAGATGGCGTTTATCTGGTGCCGGCATTTGTCGGCCTCGGCGCTCCCCATTGGGATATGGATGCCCGCGGCGCCATTGTCGGCCTGACACGCGGCAGCAACCGCAAGCACATCATCCGCGCGGCGCTGGAATCGATTGCCTACCAGACAAACGATGTGGTAAAATTAATGGAAAGTGACAGCGGTATTCCGATTGATCGCGTCGCTGTGGATGGCGGTGCATCAGCCAATAATTTTCTGATGCAGTTTCAGGCGGATATTCTGATCAAGATGGTCGAGCGTGCGGAAATTATTGAATCAACCGCGCTGGGCGCGGCGTTTCTGGCGGGACTTAATGTCGGTTTTTGGGAAAGCAGCGAAAAACTGGCAGCAATTCGCCGGATTGATAAACGATTCTTCCACACGATGAATCCGGCAAGACGAAAGGCGTTGATTGATGGCTGGGATAAAGCGCTGCGGCAGACGATGGTACATTAGTGCATCGCTCGGGTATCTATTAATTCAAAAACAATCCCGCATTCGGCCCAACCGGCAGCCCAAAGAAAATCCAGATTGTTAGCAAAATCGACCAGACGATCATGAACACAATCGTATATGGCAGCATAGTGGCGATCACCGTGCCGATACCGGCTTTCTCATCGTACTTCTCCACAAACGCGATGATCAGCGCAAAATACGACATCATCGGGGAGATGATGTTGGTGGTGCTGTCGCCGATGCGATAAGCCGCCTGGATGAGTTCCGGCGTGTAGCCGAGCAGCATAAACATCGGGATGAACACCGGTGCCATAATTGCCCATTTGGCCGAGGCGCTGCCCATGAACATGTTGATAAATCCGGACAACACGATAAATGCCAGCATCATGGGAATCGCACCCAGTCCCAATGCCTTGAGAAACGTCGCGCCTTCCACAGCGAAAATCAGGCCCAGATTCGACCATTTGAAATAGGAAACAAACTGAGCCGCAAAGAATGCCAGCACCAGATAGATCGACAGGGTTTTCATGGCATCGATCATTCCTTTAATCACGTCCTTGTCGTTTTTGTATGTCCGGGCGCCGATGCCATAGGCAATACTCATTAATGCCGCGCCGAGAAAAATAAATGCGATAATGCCATCCATAAACGGCGAGCGCAGCAGACCGCCGGTATCGGGATTTCGCAGGTATCCACCGGCAGGAATGGTGCCGGCGAGAATCAATATCGTAAATAGCGCCGCAACGACCAACGCGTACATTAATCCACGCGTTTCATCCTTATCCAAACGTTCCAGTTTGGCCGCTTTAACCGATCCTTCATATTCTCCAAGCCGGGGAATGACAATTTTTTCAGTCACCCATGTTCCGGCAATGGCAATAAAAAATGTCGACGCCACCATAAAATAGAAATTGGCCGTGGCATTGACGTGATAGGTTGGATCGATAATCCGCGCTGCTTCTTCGGACAGCCCGGCCAGCAACGGATCGATGGTGCCCAGCAGCAAATTGGCGCTGTAGCCGCCGGACACGCCGGCAAACGCCGCTGCCAGGCCGGCAATCGGATGCCGGCCCACAGCCAGAAAAATCATCGCTGCTAGCGGCACTAACAACACATACCCGATTTCCGATGCCGTATTGGAAAGCACTCCTGCAAATACTATCACAAAGGTCAGCAGCCGTCTCGGCGCCGACAACACCAGCAAGCGTAACGATGTGCCGATCAATCCGCTGCTTTCCGCCAGTCCGATACCGAGCATCGCTACCATCACAATGCCCAGCGGCGCAAATCCGGTATAATTCGTCACCATTTCGGTAATGATTCGATGCAAGCCCGGAACCGAAAGCAGATTGACAGCACGAATAGTTTCTCCGGTGGCCGGATGTGTGACCATCAAATTTAGTTTATCCGCGATCCATGAAACCACCAACACCAGCAACGCGAAAATGCCAAACAGCGTCGCCGGGTGCGGTAATGCATTACCTATGCGTTCCACGATTGACAGGAATTTGGGGAAGATATTTTTCGGACGGTTGAGTTTGAATTTCATACGATTACCTGTTTTATCACTCTCTTATATTAAAAGCATCGTTTCCAGCATCTCGCTGGAAACGATTGATTTGCGGCTCTGCTGCGATAAAATATCATCACAAGGAAGAGCCTTGTGATTTGCCTTTCCAGTTAGAGATTGGAAACGATGTAAAGTTGGTAATCAGTGATCAGTGACAAAAAATTTTTTTTACCAATCACCGATCACTTGATCACCAATGACCAGCTTCTCATGCTTTTCGTGACCTGGCAGCTATCCGATACAAGTACCACCCCAACGTGCCGAACGCGATCAATGAAACCAGGTCGCCTAGTAATACAGATGGGTAACTAATTTCAAAATACTTCGGTGTTTTGGAAATTACCACAGCAATCACCGCGATCACCACGCCCATCAAGCCTTCACCGGCGATCAAACCGGACCCCAATAAAATTCCCTGATCCTTGCCTTTTTCTTCATTTTCCTGACCATATTTCTTTTCCACCAAATAGCGAATCACACCGCCAATGAACAGTGGCGTCATCGTGTCCAGTGGCAGGTACATACCTACGGCGAATGCCAGGGGCGGGACTTTGAACAACGCAATAATAACGGCAAATATCGCTCCCACGCCGACCAAATCCCAACGCAGATTACCACCGAGCACTCCATCGAGCACAGTTTTCATTAACGTTGCCTGGGGAGCCGGTAGTGCATCAGAGCCAAAGCCATAGGCTTTGCCAAGATAGAACACCGCCAACGCCACAAAAAACGCCGATCCCAGCACGCCGATCATTTCGCTCAATTGCTGCTTGCGAGGGGTAGCGCCAAGTAAATATCCACTTTTTAAATCCTGGGAAATATCACCTGAAATCGATGCAGCAATGCAGACTACCGTACCGATGGTCAACGCCGTGACTTTTCCCGTTAAATCCGTCCAACCGATTAGTTTGAAAATCAGGCCGGTGCCCAACAGCGTCACAATCGCCATACCGGATGTGGGATTGGATGACACGCCAATCAGCCCGACAATCCGCGATGACACCGTCACAAAAATGAATGCGAAAACAGCGATTGCAACTGCACTTATTAAACGCATTATCAATGAGGTATGACTTCCAATAATGCCAGGCACCAGCGTGAGCAATATTATAACAAGACTGACACCCAATAGCACGAACTTTAAATGCAAGTCCTGTTCTGTGCGTAACTTCCCTTTGTCGAGTGTAACCGCACTGGCACGAATTTCCTTTACACCAATTTTGAGTGACTCGATCATGGTAGGAATCGACTTTGCGACCGTAATAATACCGGCAGCCGCTACCGCACCCGCACCGATAATGCGAATATATGCATCCCAAATTCGTCCGGGTGATAATTCGCCGATCAGCGTAATCGCCGGATCGAGTCCTTTTCCCTGGAGATAGGCCAAAGTATCAGCCATAATAGGCGTGCCACCGAATTTATAGGCAATGAACGGAATAATCACAACCCAGGATAGCAGTCCCCCACCAACCATAATTGTTCCGATGCGCAATCCCAAAATATATCCGACACCAATCAACGCAGGCGTAGTGGAAAGTCCGACAACTGCTTTTTTGATGAATGGAATTTTAAAATTCACACCATCGGGCCACAGGTACAGCAAGGATGTCAGGCTTTTGTAAATCGCACCGATACCCAGCCCGACGAATACATTTTTAGCCGTGGAGCCGCCTTCTGATGCAGCAATCAGCACTTCAGCACTGGCTGTTCCCTCGGGATATGGCAATGTGTAATGTTCCTTAACGATTAGAAATCCCCGCAACGGAATCATAAACAGCACGCCGGTAATGCCCCCACAAATCGCCAGCAAGGTTATTTGCAACAGCGATGGCTCATATCCCCAAATGAACAACGCCGGAATGGTAAAAATAATGCCGGAAGCCAACGACGAGCTTGCCGAGCCGGTGGTCTGGGAAATATTGCATTCTAGTATCGTGGATTTACCAAATACTGGTGAAAGCAAGCGTAACACCGCCACCGATACAACCGCCAGGGGAATTGCAGTACTGATTGTCAAGCCGACAAGCAGCCCGAGATAAGCATTAGCGCTTCCGAAAATGGCTCCGAGAACAACACCGAGCACAATTGTTTTGAGGTTGAAATCCTTCATTGAAACTTCAGCAGGAACAAATGGCTTATGGTCGGCCATATCTCACGTCCTCATATTAAGTTAACGGTTCAATTAAGTGTGTTAAATATACAAACATGAAACCGGAAATCAAAGAATAAAATGGAAATTCGACACATGCATGAGGAATCGACTATCTCAATTTTCAAAATAGAATAAGCAATATCTATTCAAACGGGAGGGTAATGTAGATGCAATTCATGCCATGTACAGTTACCTTATATTTTTTTTTAATGTCGACAGACTGGGAATTTCATCTGCAAACCATCGAATATTGAGCGGATACAATAAATAGCTGTTAAATAATTCAAAATCAAATGATCTTTCTATCTAATTCTTTCAAGTCATAAAATATTAACTTCATGCAACATAAAACATTGTTGTTAAATAGTTTTTAGCTTGCTTATTGTTAAATATTTTGTTATATTTTAACGTTCTTTTCTTTTTAGCAAACAAGTGAGGGGCGCATCGCAAGTAAAGGGGATAAGTGTGCCTTTTTTTGTGCAAAATCGACTGAGGATTGACTATAAGTATCCAATTTTCTCAATTCCATTGTTGATAATAAAAAATGATAATTCATCCCATCCACAGCATCACGCATGGTTATCTGTATTGCTTGGTATAATTCTTTTATTATACTTTAGCTTATGCGGTACGTTCTCCATAGCACAGGAACCAACTTCCCGAAGCATAATTGATTTGCCAATTGAAGAACTGGTGCGC
The DNA here is from genome assembly GCA_016931935.1 of Candidatus Zhuqueibacterota bacterium. Lineage (GTDB taxonomy): Bacteria > Zhuqueibacterota > Zhuqueibacteria > Thermofontimicrobiales > Thiofontviventaceae > Thiofontivivens. Next base: position 13,525 of record JAFGDW010000258.1, read on the forward strand.
ACAGAAGTTACGCTGGCAGCCAAGCGACCGCAACCGTTGCTGGAAAGCACGGCAGCAATTGCAGTTCTTACAAACGATGACATTCAACATACCGGTTATACATTACTGCCGGATATGCTGAGGATGGTTCCGGGCGTACAGGTAGGTCAATTCGATGCAAATAAATGGGCGATTAGTGCTCGTGGTTTTTCTCACATTATGGCCAACAAACTGCAAGTCCTTATCGATGACCTGAGCGTATACACACCATTATTTTCTGGCGTCTTTTGGGAATCGCAGGATGTGTTGTTTGAAGACACTCAACAAATCGAGGTTATTCGTGGGCCGGGTGCCTCACTCTGGGGCGCAAATGCTGTTAATGGAATTATCAATATTATCACCAAGCCGGCAAGCGAAACACAGGGAACGCTATTCCAAATTGGTGGAGGGAAAGAAGAACAATTTTTTTGTAACGTCCGCTATGGGGGGACACTCTTTAACAATCTCGCATATCGTATTTACGGCAAATATCAAAAGCATGACGCCCTGGTAGACTCATCCGATCAACGTGCTTCAGATAAATGGGATATGACACGCATTGGGATGCGTCTGGACTGGTCAGGTAAATCAAAAAACAAGATGACTGTCATTAGTGAAATTAATAATGGCACTGTTGGACAACTGTATCGAGGAATTGCATCTGAAAAAGCAATTAACACTGTTTATACGGATTATCCATCAAAAACCGGCGGCGCTCACATCCAATGGCGTTGGACGTACGCTCGTTCCCAAAAGGATGAATTCAAGACCGAGGCGTCTATTCAGCATTCATTTCGGAATGGCTGGTTAAATAACTGGAAAGTAACGATCACTGATATTAATTTTCAGCATCGGGCGGAAGTAACAGCACAACTTAATCTAATATGGGGAATCGGTTATCGTTACATTGATGATCACATAACAGGTGAATATCCGCGACCGTTTATTCCATCGTCGTTGGGATATGCTCAGACAACATCGTTTATTCAATTAAATCATTATTTTATTAAGGATCATGTAAAATTAACACTCGGATCTGAATTTGAAAAAAATTACTTTTCCGGCTGGGAAATACAACCAAACCTGCGGATGTTAATTGTTCCAGGAAATAATGTATCCATTTGGGGTGCAATATCAAATGCCGCTCGAACACCATCCAGATCGGAACGAGATGCAACGTATTATTTGGCAAAGGCGCCGGAGAATGCAGATTACAACATTCCGAAAAACACACTTGTCGTGCTTAAAGGGAATCCCAATTTCGATGCCGAGCATGTCACCGCCTATGAAGCCGGAATTCGCATGCTACCGCGCGAAAATGTGTCCGTGGATATTTCTGCATTTCGGAATGAATACCGTGACTTGCGTAATGTCGAGTTAGTGCTGGAAGATATTGAAATTCATCGTGATCCGTTTTATTTTCTGGCACCGGTTACAATTACAAACAATAAAAGTGGTCGCTCCATGGGAGTGGAAATTCTGACATCGTGGCAACCATTACCACAATGGCGGATGCAATGCTCATATTCATATCTGGATATTGCTCTCAATACGCCTCCAAATCATATGGATATTCAATCTGAATATGAAGATGAAAACGGAACGTACCCATACAACCAATATTATGTACGTTCTGAATTTGATATTCTAAAATCAGTACAGATGGATGCGGGTCTGCGCTTCGTCGGTCAATTGCCAAGCCTGCATGTCAATCGTTATTTCGAGTTAGATGCTAATTTTTCATGGATGTTTAAGCCTGGTATGTCAATCGGGATTGCCGGTCAAAATCTGCTGCAATCGAATCATCAGGAATTCTATTCAGACGTCTCGGAAATTGTACCAACGTATAACCAACGCAGTTTTTACGGAGTATATACATGGCATTTTTAATACGGTTAACACTAAGCTTAATTTTAGCCGGTATATTTCCGATGACTGTGTTTGGCATTCAGGATGATCCGGATTCAACCAATATCCTGGATCTACCGATTGAACGACTGCTAAATCTTGAAGTGGTTGTATCCACACCACTAAAAAAGAACATGAAATTGCACGAGGCAACGACAGCAATTTTTGTACTGACCGGGGATGAAATTCAACGCTCAGGTTACCGATCCATACCCGAAGCGCTTCGGCTGGTACCAGGCATTCAGGTTGCCCGAATTGATGCGAATAAATGGGCTGTTAGCAGTCGCGGCTTTAATGGAATTTTTACAAACAAACTGCTTGTTCTGATTGACGGTCGTAGCGTTTACACGCCACTTTTTTCCGGTGTATTCTGGGATTCGCAGGATATACTTATGGAGGATATCGATCGGATTGAAGTCATCCGCGGGCCAGGGGCATCCACATGGGGCGCCAATGCTGTTAACGGTGTCGTCAACGTAATCACCAAACATTCCCGGCAAACTCAAAATGGATTTCTTCATCTGGGTTTCGGATCGGAAGAACCAGGATTCGGTGAGCTTCGTTACGGTGATAAATTCGGAGAATATGGCACCTATCGTGTCTATTCCAAATTTAATCGCCGCAACAATCTGGTTCGACTGGATGGCACTCCCGGCGCTGATCGCTGGCATACGTTTCAAAACGGTTTCCGCGCTGACTGGAACATCTCCGATGCCGACTTTCTCAGTATGCAAGGTGATGTAGCGTTCGGAACGATCGGCCAGATGTACAGTGTTATTCAGCAAACTCCGACGCTGAATTTTATGGCATACGACGGGACTGCAACAACAGGCATCGGCAATGTAATCGGAAGGTGGGAGCACGATTTCTCAAATACAAACAACACCATACTCCAATGCTACATCGATCATTATCAACGAGACGATGTGACACTTTCCGGCAAAATAAACACCTATGATATCGATTTTTTGCACAACCTGACAATCGGGGAATATCACCAAATTATTTGGGGGACAGGCTATCGTTTCACTCAGGATGATCTGGACAATACCAACGTTATGTGGTTTACCCCATCCGCAAAAACAACATCCATTTTAAGCATGTTTGTTCAGGATGAAATCAAGTTGTATTCGGACAGGTTCCACATGACCCTGGGCTCCAAATTCGAACGAAATGATTATACCGGCTGGGAAATACAACCAAACATTCGCATGCATGTTCAATTATCGCGAAACCAGACTTTATGGGCAGCGGTATCCCGTGCAGTTCGCACCCGCTCCCGTGCTGAAGACGGACTGCATGCTTACACTGATGTCATCCAGTTGCCGTTGAACCATCGCTGGTGGCTCAGTATGAATGGCACCGAAAGTTTTAAATCCGAAGAATTGCTTTCACACGAAATCGGTTATCGTAACCAAATTTCCAGTCGTATTTTTATGGATGTAGCCCTATTTTATAACAAGTACGACCATCTGCGCACGTATGAGCCGAATGCCTTCAAAGCCGGGCCGGTTGGAGATAATCTGAATTTTGAAATTCCTTTATTCTTTAGCAACAATATGTACGGCAACTCCCGCGGCGGTGAAATTGTCATTGATTTTTCCCTTACAAATTGGTGGCGTATTTATTCGGCTTATAGTTACCTGAGAATTAAAATGTATCTGGATGAAGCCGCGCTGGCAAAAAATCCGCTTTATCCTTACATTAAAGCAACACCGATTGCTGATTTGGCGAAAGGCACGGAGGGAGAAAGTCCACGGCATCAGTTTGTTTTGCATCAAAGCCTTGAAATTTCGGACAATTTGCACATGGATGCTTTTCTGCGATATGTCGACACATTACTCAAACTGGATGTTCCAAGCTATATCAATGCTGATATTAGTTTCCATTGGCAGTACGCCAAAAATCTGGGATTTTCTGTTGTCGGTCAAAATCTGTTACATACACAGGTTATGGAATGGGACCCATCTTATGCTCAAATATCCGGCAGTTTGAATCAGCGAGGATTATACGGTTCTGTGCAATGGTCATTTTAAACAAGTTGTGAACCCAAATCGAACGCATGTTCAAAATTTCATTGGGATGGATATATTCAAAAAATGCCGACGCTATGAAACAGCAAAACATACATATCTTTTTATGGTCGCTTTTGACAATTATTTTGTGTGAATCATTATCGGAGATGTCGCTCGCGCAGATAGATCGACAGGATTTGACACTACTTCCGATTGATGAACTAATGAAAATAAAGGTAATCACAGTTTCACGTGTTCCCGAACAATATGCAGAAGCCATCGCTGCGATCCGTGTATTACCAGGGGAGACGCTAAAACGAGCCGGTACTTCTTGCATCCCCGAGGCATTACGGCTTGTCCAAGGCGTGGAAGTCGCGCGGTTTGATGCCAACAAATGGGCGATTAGCAGTCGCGGTTTTAATCATATTTTTTCCAATAAACAGTTGGTGCTCATGGATGGCCGCAGTCTTTATACGCCTATTTGGTCAGGAGTTTTTTGGGATGCTCAGGATACGTATTTGGAAGATATCGATCGCATCGAAGTGATTCGCGGCTCCAGTGGCTCAATGTGGGGCGCAAATGCTGTAAATGGTATTGTCAACATCCTGACCAAGGACGCCAGTGAAACTGAGGGTTTAGTCTTTAATGCCGGTACGGGCTCCGAACTAAAATTACGCATTGGATTTCGGTATGGTGACCAAATAACGGATAACTGGTACTACCGTATATATGGCAAATACCAGCAATGGGATAATCAGGTGCTCAGCGATGGCAGCAATGCCCATGATACATGGGGGCAAGGCATGGGCGGAATTCGACTTGATGGGCATCCGGATCCGACGACTCATATTTCGTTTCAAATGCTGGGTTATAAAAGCTCGGGTTGGCATCGTATGAAAATTGCTTTTCCCAATCCGCCATATATACGCACTACAGATAGTAATTACAAAACATCTGGCCTCACAGTGTTAGGATTGTTGAATAAACAAACGTCGGATGTTTCGCATTACCAGTTACAAATTTATTACGACTATCTGACACGACGAGATCCGATCTTGATTCAGGGATGGTATCGTGCTTTCGATCTTGACTATCAGCACCAGTGGGGAACGTGCGACTGGAACGAATTATTGTGGGGAATGGGTTATCGCTACATGAGCGACCATATTGTGGAGACATTTGCACTTGCGGTGATTCCCGAACGACGCGTTTATCCGCTATATAGCGCCTTTATTCAGGATCAGATGCATCTGTTCTCAAATCGGTTGCGGTTAATTATCGGATCGAAATTCGAACAAAATGAATTTAGCGGTTTCGAATATCAGCCCAATTTTCGTGTCATGTGGGATATAAAACAGCATCATCACATATGGGGCGCTGTTGCGCGGGCAGTTCGTACACCGTCACGAGCGGATCTGGATACACGATTCCCGTTGGAAATTGTACCGGGTGAAGAAGTTACACCTGCCTGGACGGGTAAAAAAATAATTGTTGCAGCAACTGGCAGCAAGAAATTCAAATCGGAAATTTTACATGCATACGATCTGGGCTATCGTTACTATTCAAATGAAAATTATTTCATTGATGTTGCCGGTTTCTATTACCAGTACGATCAATTGCGATCGTACGAATTTGGCGCGCCTCGATTGGAAACAATAATGGGTCAACAATATCCTATGCTGCCATACATGCAATACAATGATGAATATGGAACTGTTTATGGAATTGAATTGGGAATGGATTGTGAATTGAACGATGACTGGCGTTTCCATGGTGCGTATTCTCAACTAAAGATGGATTTGAAAGTCCATCCCCCAAGTACGTATCCCGGTTCGGAAGGGCATGAAGGCGAAACGCCGGAACGTCAATACACATTTTTTACAACCTGGGATATTTCAAAGCGACAGGACGTGAGCGTGATTTTCCGCTATGTCGATGCGGTGCCAGGTCTGAAAATAGATAGTTACTTTGTAACCGATCTCAATTACAGGGTGCGAATAAACGATCACGTTGAATTAAATCTGGTTGCACAAAATCTGGGCTATCCGCATCACGCGGAATTTCGAGAGGGTCCGATTCCTTTTATTAGCTCTGAAGTTAAACAAAGCGTGTTCACCAACCTCATCTGGAGATATTGACACGTTGTGAGAAGAGACGTCCGACATACGCCATATATTTGGTGGCTGGTTATCATCGTATCTGTTGGAATATCCATCAGCTATGCGAATACTGCTCCTAAAAACGCTGGCCAGCCCACCGAATATGAAGTAAAGGCGGCGTTCCTGTTCAATTTTGCAAAATTTGTGGAATGGCCTGTTTCAGCATTGGTATCTACTGATTCCGTGTTAATTATTGGTGTTCTCGCACCCGAAGACGTGGTCGACGTATTTAAAGAAGTTATTGGCCAGAAAGTTGTGAAGAATCGGCGAATTTTGATTCGTCAGTATTACTGGTATCGGGATATTGAATTTTGCCACATCCTTTTTGTTGGTAATAATGAAAGCAAACGCCTACCACGGATTCTAAATTTCATTAAAAATAAGCCGATTCTTACCGTCGGTGATCAGATTGAAGGTTTCGCCGAGGCTGGAGGGATAATTAATTTTGTGTTAAATGATAAGCTTGTCAATTTTGAAATTAATCCAACAGCCGCCAAACGATTGGACATCCAGATTAGCTCTAAATTGCTTCGTTTAGCCACAATTGTTGATGATGACCAGGAGGCTCGCGAATGAAAATACTCAGTGGGCCATCCATTAAACAGAAATTAACATCAATTATTATTATTACCAGTTGTATTGCACTGTTCTTTGCATGCCTGGCATTCATCATTTTCGACCGGGTCACGTTTCAAAAGCGTCTCGAAGCGAATATTGATACCATCACCCAAATTGCAGCAGAGAATAGCAACGCTTCATTATTATTCAATAATAAATTGGATGCTATCCGTGTGCTGGAATCGCTCAAAGCCGAAAAAAGTATTGAGATTGCCTGTATTTACGATTCATCCAAAACTATTTTTGCAACACTACCGGTAAGCATCGATACAACCATCGTCCCCAAAGCAGTCGAATTGAAGCCGTTGCGCGAATATAAGCATGGGTACATGATCGTGCAAAAATTGGTCTATGATCAGGACAAATCAGCAGTGCTGGGACTCGTTTATGTAAAAGCCAGTATGGCAATTATGAATAGCCGGCTGAAACAGATTATTTATATCTCCAGCTTATTTTTGCTGATATCGATTTTTATTGTATCAGCTATTTCGCTTCAATTGCAAAACATTATTACAACGCCGATTCTTCACCTCGCCTCGGTTGCACGCGATGTTTCGCTTCAGAAAGACTATTCCGTTCGCGCCCGCAAATTCAGCGGCGATGAACTAGGATTCCTTACTGATCGATTCAATGAAATGCTGATCCAGATTCAGGAACGAGAGTACGCACTGCAAAATGCTTACGATGAATTGAAAACAAAAACGGATGAGCTTGAAACGGAACTTAATGTAAGGCGCGTCGCTGAACAGCAGTTAAAGAATTCACTATCTGAAAAAGAAGTACTGTTGCGTGAAATACATCATCGTGTCAAAAACAATCTTCAAGTAATTTCCAGTTTAATTTATTTGCAAACAAAAAATATTACCGATATCGACGCACTACGGATGTTCCGTGATGGACAGAATCGGGTGAAGTCCATGGCATTAATTCATGAGGAACTGTACAATTCAAAAGATTTATCGAGCATCGATTTTGGGGCGTACATTAAAAATTTATCGAGTCATTTATTTCATTCATATCGGGAAGAGTCAAAAACCATAATTTTGAAATCCGACGTCGATGATATTTCACTAAACATCGACACGGCAATAAATTGTGGTATGATTATTAATGAATTGGTATCGAATTCACTAAAGCACGCGTTTCATAATATGACCAGGGGAACAATTCACATCGGGTTACATGCAACAAATACACATAAATTTTTAATGACCATTGGCGACGATGGTAGCGGTTTTCCCCGTCATATTAATTTTCGCAACACAACATCATTGGGACTGCAACTGGTTTGTAATTTAATAGATCAGTTGAACGGTACAATTGAATTGACAAACAACCAAGGTACTGAATTTAAGATTGTATTTGCGGAATCGTAAACGAGGAGGAGTAACATGCAGGGTGACAGAACCCGGGTAATGGTAGTTGAAGATGAAAAAATAACAGCATTGGAATTGCAAGATCGGCTGACTTCCAGCGGGTATCATGTGAGTGCCATGGTATCAACCGGTGAAGAAGCGCTGGAGCAGGCGCAGGCGAACAAACCGGACCTGGCGCTTATGGATATCAAGCTGAAAGGATTTATGGACGGCGTCCAGGCGGCGGAACTTATTCGCGCCCGGCTGGACATTCCCATTATTTATCTGACCGCCTATGCCGACAAGGAAACCTTACAACGGGCAAAAATTACCGAACCGTTCGGTTATATTTTAAAACCGTTCGATGAACGGGAATTATATACGACCATTGAAATGGCGCTCTATAAACATAAAATGGAGCGCAAGTTAAAGGAAAGCGAACAGTGGTTTTCCACAACCCTGAATAGTATCAGCGATGCTGTTATTGCTACGAACAAAGATGGATATATTACATTCCTGAATCCGATTGCTGAACGGCTTACTGGTTGGAGTCGGGCTGATGCTATCGGGGAGTCACTTTCGAAAATTTACAACGTCCTGGATGAAAAATCGAGCGACCATCAGGACAAGGAATCCGATCATGATATTGGCGGCGTTGTTTATAGTGAATTTCATCACACCAAAATTCTTATCTCAAAAAATGGCACCCAACGGCTGATCGATGACAGCATGGCTCCGATTCAAAAATCCGATGGTATGATCAACGGCGTTGTGCTGGTGTTCCGGGATATTTCCGAACGTCGTAAATTTGAACAGGAACTCATTAAAACCCAGAAACTGGAATCACTGGGCGTACTCGCCGGTGGTATCGCACACGATTTCAACAATGTGCTGACAGCAATTATCGGTAACATTTCTATTGCCAAGCTAAACCTCGACGCCAACGACGATACATACAAATTACTGATGGAGGTGGAAAACGCCTCCAAACGGGCCAAATCACTAACACGCCAATTGCTAACCTTTTCCAAAGGTGGCGAGCCGGTTCGCAAACTTGTCAGCATCAAAGATGCGTTGCGCAATGCCGCATCATTTGCACTGAAAGGTTCATCGATTCAAGGTGAGTTTAGTTTTGCCCCGGATCTGATGGCAATTGAGGCCGATGAAGCGCAACTTACACAGGCAATTTACAATATTATTAACAATGCCCGGCAGGCGAAGCCAAAAGACAGCCGCGTTCTTATTCGGGCTGAAAACGTAAAAGTTGGTCTGGAACAGAAACTGGCAATAAAACCCGGACCCTATATCAAAGTAACCATTATTGATCAAGGCTCCGGAATCCGCCCGGAACATCTTACCAAGATATTTGACCCTTATTTCACCACGCGACAGAACGCCAGTGGGCTGGGGTTGGCGATTAGTTATTCGATCGTTAAAAAACATGACGGCAATGTACTTGTGGAATCGGTGCCGGACAAGGGAACCAAAGTAACGATTTACATTCCGGCTTCCGAAGAAAAGGTGGCGCCGAAACGCGAACGCGATTATCATTTCCCGGCGCGTCACGGTAATATTTTGGTGATGGATGATGAGCCGCTCATTCGCAACCTGGTGAAGCGGATGCTGAATATTATGGGGCATTCGGTGGAAACAGCGAATCATGGCCAGCAGGCAATCGAGCTGTATTCCACTGCCATGAACAACGGCAACCCGTACGATGTTGTGATTCTGGATTTGACAGTTCAGGGGGGCATGGGCGGGCAGGAAACAATCGAACGATTACGTAAACTCAATCCGGATGTGAAGGCGATTGTTTCCAGCGGTTACTCCAATGATCCGATCATGGCGAATTTCGCGGATTATGGTTTTTCCGGCGTCGTTGCCAAACCGTATGAAACGCATGAACTGAATCGGGTGATTAATGATGTGATGAAGTAAAAAAATACATATCCTCTTAATAAAATGATGGTAGTAATTAAAATTGACTTCAAATAGCTTCTCAAAATTTTGCAGAGCGCAAAGAGCACAGCAATAGCACAAATCTATCGCTATGCTCCCGCTTTTCGGGATCTATGCACTTTACATGTATAGCTTGACCATCCAATATTGGTATCCATTCAATATTCTGATCCTTACCCACATCTATGTTACTGGACACGGGAGGATTCAAAATTCCCCTTCCCTTCGTAAGGGAAGGGGAGAAAAACCTTTCCCCGTGTCCAGTAAAAAATGTGGGTAAGGATCAGTTCAATATTGGATGGCTATGTTGACTTCGACATGCTCAGGCAACGATTAAGTATCTTAGTGACAGTGAATTAAATAATAAAATCTCTATCGGATGCGCGAGAATCAGCACATTTATTGTACTATCTGATCCGACGCTCCTAACATCCCTTGTGCGCCTTTTATCTCCGGGATTGCTTCCTTCTTACGCTTCCGCATATAAGCTGCCATCTGCGTCTTGAAATAATTCCGCATATCATCAAAAACCGTGTACGCCCATGGCACAGCAATTAGCGATAGCAGTGTTGATGATAATAAGCCGCCAATAATCGTTCGCCCCATCGGCGCATAGGGCATACCAATCATTTTCGTATTTCCCACTGCCATCGGCAGCAATCCCCCAATCGTGGTGAAGGCTGTCATCAAAATTGGCCGGAACCGGTGCTTGCCGGCTTCTACAATTGCATCGAATCGGCTGTAGCCTTCATTGCGCAGCCGGTTAATCAAATCAATGAGGACGATTGAATTATTTACGACGACTCCAACCAAAATTACAAACCCAATTTGACTCATAATATCAATAGCGGTGCCGGACAGATAAAGCATCCAGTACGCTCCGACAAATGACAAGGGTATCGCCAAAATCACGGAAAGCGGCAACACAAATGATTCGAATAAAATTCCCATGAGTAAAAACACAAACGTTCCGGAAAGCAGTAGCGAAAATCGGGCGTTGCTGTTGCTCTCCCGCATGCGATCAAATTGCCGGCCTTTGCTCCATGAATAGCCATACGGCATGGCAAAGCCGGTCATGGCACGATCCACCTGTTCATAAATATTTTTCATATTGTCCTCGGTGGTATTTGCCGTTATCTCCATGTAAGTTTTGCCATCTTCCCGGTGAATTTCACCAAGACTTTTTTGGACTGAAAATGTCGCCACCGCGCTTAACGGGATTTCTTTACCGGAGTTGGTAAAGAAGCTCATATTCTTTAACTGCGAAAAATTCTTACGGTCTTCCTCGCGCAACTGGATATTGACATCAATTTCTTTTTCTTCGGTATGATATTTTGGCAGCGGAATTCCCCGTAGGGCGTATTGGACCGTACCTGAAATAATCGTCGGGGAAATCCCATATTTTTTGGCTTGTTCACGATTTACTTTCAGGCGAATTTCATCACCACCGCGTTCCCGGTCCGGTTCGATGCTCACGATTTCGTCGATCGTAGCCAGCCGCCGTTCGACTTCTTTTGACAGTTCCACCAGTGTATTGGTATCGTCACCATACAACACAATCGCCACTGATGCATCATCACCGCCTTCGTTATGCCAGGTTGTGCGCACCTCCACGCCGGGCAATTCCGGCAGTCGCTTCTTCACATCTTCAATTACATCTTCCCGATCCATTACCCCGCCAGGCAAGTGTCCCCACTTTTTCATGATATTATCATATGCCACCTGAAACCACTCCCGTTTCGGCGCAGGTTTCAGGAAAACCCGTATGCGGGCGAAATTATTACGATAGTTAGTCACAATTGTCCGCACACCATATAAATCGCTTTTTGTTCGGACGGTATCTTCTACAAGATTAACGATGCGTTGGGCATCATCAAAGGTGTAATTGTCCGGCAGTTCCATCATCAGTCGAAAATCATTAATATTCCCCTGTGTTTCGGCATTTTGTTTAATCTTGGGAAGAATCATAAACATCGATGCCGTCACAAAAACCAGGACAATGAACGTTTCCAGTCTGTGGAGTACTGCCCAGCCAAGCATCCGTTGATACAACCGATTGCTGTTAACAATAATCGCTGGTTCTTGGACTTCGCGTTTACTGACAATCCGCGTTGCTGCCAGCGGGATAAATATCAGCGCGACGAACAGTGATGCCACCAGCGATACCATCACAGGCAGTCCGATCCGTAACATGTAAAACCGGAAGCCAATTTCATCGTTCATTAATATCAACGGCAGAAACACAACCACCGTTGTAAACGTCGCCATGGTTATTGCCAGCGATACTTCACTCGTGCCCCAAAGCGCGGCGTCACGATTGGAAGCACCATCTGCCCGCTTACGATAGATGTTTTCCAGCACGACAATCGAATTATCAACCACCATTCCGATCGAAATCATCAGCCCCATCATAGTGATCATATTTAAGGTCCAACCAACGAAATAAATCACAGTCAGGGCAATCAATACAGAAAGCGGCAATGCAAGCGATACGATCGATGTCATGCGGAACCGTCGCAGAAAGAATAACAAGACAGCAAACGCGAAAAAGCCACCCCATAATCCGGTATGCGTCAGGTTTTCAATCGATTCATTAATCAATTCACCCTGATTAAACAGAAATTCTGCTCTGTACCCAGCCAGTTTGGGATCGTTTTTAAATTCATTTTCAAAAAATTTCTGAATCTCTCCGCATAAGTCGACCGTATTAGCCACGGATTCCTTGAAAATGCCTAAACTCATGGCTTCTTTGCCGTCAATCTGGTGACGCCACTGATGCTCGGGCACATCGTATGTCACTTCGGCAATATCCTTCAACCGGATGTTCGTGCCGCGTATCGGAATATTCTTGACTTCTTCCAGTGAAGAAAACTTTCCTAATGAACGCACAAAAATTTTCCGTTGGCCTTCTTTCACATAACCACTGGAAATGGAAAAATTATCATTCCGCAATTGTTGAATGACTTCATATAAATTGATTTTATGACTCTTTACCAAATCCTGGTTAATATAAATTAAAATCGATTTTTCTTCTGCGCCCCAAATTTCCACTTTGGCCACACCGTCGATTCGCTCCAACGGTTTTTGCAGATGCTGCTCAGCCAGCATGTACCTGTCCTGATGGGGATATTCTTCGATTAACGCAATCCATAAAATCGGTTCATCATCATCAGTGAATTTGCGGAGATAGCTTCGCTCAATATCATCGGGGATTTCAGCTTTTACACGATCCATCCGGTCACGGAGCTGATCATATGCCAAATCCATGTCGGTGCCCTGCGCAAATTCGATGAATGTCCAACAACCGTTTGCTGAGCTGTTCGTACGGACGCGACGTACTCCGGCGATCGTCCGGATTTGATCTTCAATCGGTTTGGCAATTTGCTCTTCCACTTCCTGTGGATTGGAATTGGGGTATGGCGTCCACACGCCTAAAAACGGCGGCGTGAATCCTGCCGGAAACAGTTCCACCGAGATTTGCGTGAAGGCAATATATCCGACAACCAACAACGCAACCAGACTCATAACAACCGTAATCGGCCGGTTGAGGGCTATGCGGGGAAACAGGCTTTCTTTCACTCGAACCATGAGGATGTCCTAATTGATAATTGAGAATTGTTAATTTTTAATTGATAATGAATTTTCAATGAATTGTCAACGATTTTTTCACTGATTACTGATCACTGATAACTGATCACTTTTTTCTACTTGCGTCGATCCACCAAACTGTACACTGTCGGAATAACGACAAGTGTCAGGATGGTCGATGTGATTAAACCGACAATAACTGTAATCGCCATTGGCTTGCGGATTTCTGCTCCGTCGCCCAATCCGATTGCCATGGGGAGCAAGCCCAGTACAGTCGTCAGTGTGGTCATCAAAATTGGACGTAAACGAATTTTACCGGCTTCTACAATTGCCTGCATTTTTTCCATACCACGATCGCGCAGATGGTTGATATAATCCACCAGCACAATTGCATTGTTTACCACAATGCCGGCGAGCATGATCATCCCCAGAAATACCACAATGCTCATCGGAATATGCAGCGCCCATAAAAACAGAAACACACCGATCAGCGCCAACGGGATCGTAAAAATAATAACAAACGGATGGATCAGCGATTCAAACTGCGATGCCATCACGATATACACCAAAAAAATCGCCAGCGCCAGCGCCAGTTTCAAACTGCCAAGTGAGGTTTCCATCTCTTTGTTTTGTCCTGCCAATGTATAAGTAAAATCGGCGGGCATATCTGTTGTTCGTAACAGTTGATAAATATCTTCACTGACACTTCGTAAATCACGGCCGCTGATGTTCGCGGAAATTACGGCAGTGCGTTGCTGATCCACACGACGAATTTCGCTCGGGCCTTCATTCACCCGAATATCCGCCACTGCTTCCAACGGTAATGGTCGCTCTCCGTTGGGATTTATTATCAGCCGCCGCAAATTATCGATTGATTCTTTGTCACTATCATTAAGCCGTACCAGCACATCAATTTTACGGTCGCGCTCTTTAAATTCTGTGGCCACATCGCCGCGCACCTTATTACGCACAATCGAGGCGACTTCCATTATATTCAGACCGTATCGCGCCAGTAACTGCCGATTATAAATTATCTGGACTTCGGGATTGCCGCTCTGAATATTGGATTTCACATCGAACATGCCCGGAATTTCCAGCATTTTCTCTTCTACTTCGCGAGTTACATTTTTCAGATTTTCCAGACTGTAGCCGTGAATTTCCACTTCCACCGGCGTTTTAAAGCTGAATAGCACCGGCCGGGAAATCTTCGATTGAATACCGGGGTATTCGGTCATTTCCGAGCGAATGGCTTTTATCACATTTTCTTCCTGCACAATCACACTGCTGGCGCGTTTTAATGTCACTGTCATTTTCGCCGTGTGTTCACCCTCTTCGCTTTCAGTGCTGCTGGTTTTGTCCGTCCCAATCACCGCGGCAACTTTATCAACACCGGGTTGGTTAATCAGGAATTGTTCAAAATCGCTAATTCGGGACTCTGTGCGTTCCACAGGAGTTCCAACCGGCAATGTCACATCGACGTTAAATTCGCCCTGATGCACTTCTGGTATCAATTCGCTGCCGATGCGTGGCAGAATATTAAACAGTGTTAGCAGGAAAACAATTGTCGTTGTGCCGATCACGGCCATTCGTTTATCAAGCGCTTGTTGCAGCACACGAGGATAATACGATTCAAGTTTATTGTATAATGCATTAAACATCCAAATCATTAAATTTAGCGGCGCAGCAAAAAGAAGTTTGGCAATAATGGCGACTGCTTTTATAACAATACCGAGTAAAGTAAAAATCGTGTGAATAACTCTGAAAAACAATTCCAATACACTATGGAAAACAAGCTTGATCATCTGCACAACAAAATAAAGTAACAGCAATGCTCCAAGTCCAATTTTAACCAGCAGGGACTTTTCATAAAATTTCTGCATATAAGAACGCATTGCTCGCGCTAAATTGGGGACAGCCTGATAAACCAAAAACGATGCCCAAATATTTTTTGCAAAACGAATTGCGCCCCAGTCCGGATTTTCGGCAAATTCAATTACTTTATCTGTGAAATTAAATTTATATACATGTAACCAACGTGCGATGCTCAACAATAGCATGAATGGCAGACAAATAATGAGCAAGATTAATTTTATTAATGCCAGAATAAACGCCACTATACCAACAATAGCTTTAAATAGTGCAATGCCGATTGTCTGAATCAATAGCATCATTCCTGTAACTATTTTCTCTCCAAACGTCGCTGAATGACCTTTTTCCAGCAATGCGGTGATTTTTGGTTCAGTGCTGAATTGGAAAATATGCTTTTGAAGTAACTGACTGGATTGCATCCCGTCCACAAATTTTGACGATTCCCGTGATGACAGCATCGGAATCAGAAACAGTGCTACTGCCAGCGATGCCAGCAGCGAGAACACAACTGTGAGAGCCATATTTCCGAATATCTGTCCGGCAACACCTTCTACAAATACAATCGGGAAAAACACTGCCACAGTCGTAAGTGTGGACGCGAACACTGCCCCCCCCACTTCACTAACGCCGCGAATCGTCGCCTGCACAAGCGACTCCCCCTCTTCACGACAGCGAGCAATACTTTCCAATACGACAATGGAATTGTCCACAAGCATACCAATCCCAAGCGCCAAACCACCGAGCGACATGATGTTGAGTGAAACATCGAACATCTTCATCGGGGCAAACGTAGCAATAATGGAAATCGGAATGGAAACGCCAACGATTAGAGTGGCTGTCATGTTTCGCAGAAAAATAAATAACACGATAATGGCCAGAATACCGCCAACGACTGCTGTACTTTTTACTTCATTCACAGCATTTTCAATGAAAACGGATTGATCGGACAACAATTCGATGTGCACACCCTCGGGCAAATTATTGGCGAGATAACTGGTCATCATTCTCGTTTTTAGGTCGTCTCCTGGTCCCGGCTTATTTCTTTTCCCCTGCTTCTTTTCCTGTGTTTTGGCAGCAGTGTTTTTGGTTGAATCATTAGCCGCAGCTTCCTGACGTGCTTTTTCTGCTTCCAGGTTCCGGACAAATGTCTGCTGTTCAGGCGCGCCCAGCACCAGATTTCTCACCCTTCTGGCAACGTCGACAATATTGGCGTCTGCTTCCTTAAAGATTTCGATTTCAACACTTTCATGGCCATCGATATGGGTAATAATTTCCCGCTCTTTATTTGTTCGGCTGACCTGGCCGACATCCTTGATTTTTATTTCCCGGCCATTCCAGTTGCCAATCACCACTTCGGCAATTTCATCAACAGATTTGAATTCATTCAGCGTGCGAACGAGATATTCCGTTTGCCCTTCCTTTAAATTTCCTCCCGCCAGGTTGACATTTTCCTGCGCCAGGCGGTTACGAATTTGTTGAATATTAATGCCGATCAGCGTTAGTTTCTGCTCATCCAGTTCCACTCGAATTTCTTCTTCAAATCCACCTTTCACTTTCACAGCAGCCACACCATCAATGGTTTCCAAAATCCGCTTCAATTCTTCATCAGCCATGTAACGCATATAGAACAACGATGCATCCCCGTACAATCCCAGTCGGATAATCGGATCGAGCGTCGGGTCATAACGAAGCAGGATTGGTCGTTCCACATCTTCGGCAAAGTATACCTGATCCAACTTTTCACGCACATCGGACGTGGCCTCGTTCATATCGGTGTCCCAGGTGAATTCGAGTTTCACATCGGACTGGCCGGCTTTGGAAATGGAGCTGATACTCACCAGATTATCAACGATGCCCAATGCCTGTTCAATCGGGCGCGAAATTGTCGTTTCCACTTCTTCCGGTGCAGTGCCCGGATATTCGGTACGCACAGTTAATGATGGATAGCTTATATCCGGCATTAAGTTTAGTGGAAGCTGTTTGTACGAAATAAATCCAAACACCACAACACCAATGACAACCATCAGGATAGCCACCGGTCGTGTTGTTGTAAATGCAAAAAAGCTTCCGCGTTGTTTATTCTGTATAGGTGAATGTTGATTTGATTCCATGGTATTCTCGATTGGTTAAAAATATAATTGGGGGAGAACTGCTCATATAATTCAAGAGACAAATATTCGAATATATCACAACATTATTTAAGGCAGGGCAAATCAAAAATATTCATTTATCGTTTAACTCGTTTGATTCATATTTATCCATTGGATCGCTTTAAAACATATGTCACGAAGAAATCGCTGGAGGTAGTCTTTTCATTGGTATTTATTAATAGAATTCAACTTACACTGTAATTAGCGTCAATTTTAACTCTATCCAAATTGATTTCTTAAAAATCGCCAAGCCACCCGTTGCCCGTCAGTCTGTTATAATTGATTTACCTCAAAGAGCCTTGCATTTTATTCAATAATTTACGATTGTTCCCGCTGATGCACCACTTTCACTTTCGTTCGATCCTTTAATCCCGATTGGCCCACCACAATTACTTGTTCGCCCGCAGCGATATCATCCAACGACTCGACTTTTTCATGATCCTGAAATCCGACATTGAGTGATATTTTATGTGCGATGCTGTCCCGTACCACAAACACGTTCATACGCTCATTTTCATACACAATTGCGGTTTTGGGTATCAGGACCGCGTTTTCGTGAGTGTTGGTGATTACATGCACATTAACAAACATACCCGATTTCAATTTGTTGCCCACATTTTCCACGCCAACAGTCACTTTAAACGTACCACTTTGCGGATCAACTGCCGGACTGACACGCTTAATTCGCCCGGGGAATCGTTGGCTATTCAAGCTGGAAGACATTATGTACGCACTCTGATTCTTTTCAATTGTACCGATTTCCCGCTCGGGCACGTAAATCACTGCAATCATTTCATCCGTGTTGATAACAGTAAATAACTTATCACTTGGCTGAATCCGATCACCGGGACGGCACAATCGCTCGGTCACATATCCGGAAATCGGTGATTTGATTTTAGTATAACCAAGATTGAGTTTCGCTTCATCCCGTTCGATTCTGGCAGCATCAGCCGCAAATTTTGCCTGTTCATATTCTTCCTGGCTTAGCAGATTTTTGTCATACATCGCTTTCACACGTTCGAACGCATTTTGTTTCTGTTGATAGTTAACCTGAGCTTTTTCTTCAGCCAGTTCATATTCTTCCGCTTCCAACGTCAATAACACCTGGCCTTTTTGAACATGCTCACCTTCCTCACATTTAATATCATCGACGAGACCCTGAATTCGTGCGTACACATCAGCCATTTCTTCAGTCTCCAAATTCGAGCTTTGCAGCAAGAACGATGAAATTGTGCCTTCGTCTACAACCATCGTTTCCACAGGGATCAACTCGACATCATCTTTCTTAGCCGTCGCAGTTGAATCCTTTTGAGAGCTCGAATCAGCCGTTGCGGCATCAGATTTTTCAGGCTTTTTGTTATTGGCATTGCCGTTTGAACACTGCATTTGAATCGCACTGAATATTAATAATGCAATGATGCATAAAATTCTTCCATAACGATACATGGGACACTCCTGTTTACAGTAAATAGTAGTTTTGCAAATTACAATCATGTACGCCCGCCAATATTAATGGTTTCATATATATCGGCCAAAAACGGAAATATAAAAAATTTTACATATTTTTATAGTCAAATAAGTTTTCTTCCTTTTGTTCCGATAAAAACCTTATGTAATTCATGCTTTTCTAATTAATAATTGGAGGATAAATGAAACGCTTATTGGTACTTAGCGTGTGCTTATTGCTGACCGTTCCGTTATTCGGACAGGAGGAAGATACGGGCACAAGTCTGACGAAATTTGTAGGGGGCACTTATCAAGTTGAATTTTCAATGATGAACAATCTATTCCTTGGAGTGGGATCACGCGTGGGAAGTATGGGAGGAGATTATGGTGGTATTTATTCGCGTAGTGAATCTATTCTCTGGAATCCGGCCAATATTGGCTGGGTCGAGCAATCACAATGGACACTGGACATCAGTCCGGCAATCATGATCGATCCGGGTTCATTTGTCGATTTGGATAACGAAATTCACACAGCCGTCGACGATGGCATTGCTGACATGAAAGCGCCTGGCTTTACGATGCAGGGTGATGACTACCCGGCAATGAATATGAATATTGGCACCAAATGTAGTTTCGGTACCGGTAGTTTCGTTTTAAGGGGGCCCTATTTTAACTTCGGTGCTGCTCTCATCCGACCGTTTGATATGTCAATGAGCTTGCTTGGTACCGGCACGAAAGCCAAAATTGAAAGCGGTGATGGCGAAGATCCGGCATTAGCAGTCACCATGTACACGACAATCGATTTGAGTGTTGCCAGTAACATTCACGTTCAGGGATGGACAATGGGCGCGGCACGAAAAATCACGCCACGTTGGACAGCCGGTTTCTCCATGGAACGTCTATCAGGTATGGCCGACTTAAATGGAAAATTTCAGATTAATGGCATCATGGTCACAGCCGGAAACGAACGTGCCTTTAACAATCCTGATGATCCCTGGGAAAATAGTCTCAGCTCATCAATGTACGGTCAGTACGAGGGTCATTCAACGACGTTCAAATTTGGAAGTACCTTCAAATTGAATCCCAATTGGGGAATCGGCACTGTGCTAGCAATGGCTAAGCCATTAAAAATGGCTGGAGATATGACTATTAAACAACGTACCCTGGCGGCGCTTAACCTTGGGGCCGAAGGCGACGAAGAAATTCTTGATGTCACAAGCAATCAATTTGATCTGGCCGAACCAACGCGTACGGTCATCGTTGACAATCCAACGAGTAAAACATTAACCTTGAATATGCCCAGTTACTTTGGGTTAGGCATTACCGGTAAAATGGGATTCTTTGGATTATCACTCAATTACAATCAATATTTTGGTGAATTCTCCTATGAATATAATTTTGTACGAAATCAGGGGCTGGGAAATGAAGAACAAGTCAATTATGCACAGGGAATTCGCCTGAGCAACAGCATCCGGTTCGGATTAGATTTTAAAATTTTCAGACTTGGCGCCGGCGCAATGATGGGAACAATGTTTAATGACAACGATCCGGAATCTGAAGATAAATCTATGATTGTTCCGTCATTTACTCTCGGCACCGGTTTTCATATAACACGTCAACTGGGAGTCGACCTTCTATTGCTGGGCGTGCCCACTGGTGTTGGAAAAATCACATTGACTTACGCGATGTAACTCGTCTTCTGATACTACGGACGAGTAATTGAAATGATAGCAGTGAAATGAAATGGAATGCATATCTGGCGACAGGTATGGTTTTGAATGTGATACATTCTAAAATTTTTATTTAATGAAAGCATAGACGTTAAGGAGGTCCTATGACAATTTCGTCAAAGGCCAGAAGCTGTACGATGATAACATTAATAATTTCTGTCATCGCACTCCTGCTTGGCAATCCGATATTTGCTTCGACAAATTTCCTGCAAAGCCAGGAAAATCTACAGGCTGAACTCGTTCTGACAGCTATCCCTCTCGGCCTGATACCGATCGAAACCGTTATGATAATCCAATGGAACCCGGCAACGAGCGGGGAATTTCACTATTCATTGGTGCCCGGTGGTGGAATACCCACGAATTATCCAATGTCGGTTTCAGCATCAAAAATGCTGGTAAATAATGCAGGTGAAATGCAATTTATGTCTGATAATCTGGCAACCGGCGTTTACTACTGCATCATCACCAGTGGCGCTGATCATTCAGCGGAATTTGTTGTTATTCGTGAGCCGAATACATCGCCGCGTATGACAAGTCCGAGAACCGCCAATGGCGAACCCGGCATTGATACAAATACGCCGAATTTCCAATGGGAAAGCGTGACCGGTGTCCCATTTTATCATCTTGTATTATCAGATCAGCCATTTACCGTTGAAAAGGATGAATTCGGCAATTTGCAGGCAACCGGCGCCAATGTCATTTGGCAGGCTATCACATCCGAAACATCCATACAATATGGAACACCGGATCCCTCCGGCTTTTTTACTTATACTGAACCACCACCACTAGTCAAGGGCGTTATTTACAACTGGGTGGTTGTTAATAATTTTGCCAATAATCCGGCTGCTTCGTCCAGCGTCACCAGTGGGCCAGTTAGGTTTAGCGTTGATGTATCGCCCCCATTTGAAGCGCCCGAAAATGTTGCACCGGCGCAAGGCGCTTTTGAAGATGGCAACATTACATTCATCTGGAGCGAAGTTGAAGGCGCTTCCTTATATCACATTTATCTGTCCCGTTTTGAGGAAGTGAAAGGAAGCGATGCTCTGGTATCGCTGTGGGATGGTGTCACATCCAACAACCTTTTTGACTTGTCAGCAGGAGTGCTGCAACAAGAAGGAAAGTACTACTGGAAAGTGCTGGCACAAGACGAAAGTGGAAACGGTGCTATGGGTGATACAACATCGTTTTATTATTCCACCCGTTCCGCATTGGTCCACTTTTACTCAAAGGATATTCAGGGTACAAACTTACCACGCTCAATGCTCACACTGGAATCACTCACTCATGGTACAAATCCGATGAGTATTCCGACTGATGATACTGGCTGGCTTGAACGCTCTTTGCCCCTGGGGACATATCGAGTGACAGGCGCCAAAGATGGCTTTCAAGACACGACGATTGTCTTCAGTTTGACAGTTGAAAATGAATTAAAAACAGTAATCGTTCCACTTACACCAAGCCCAAGCAGTGTGTATGGAAGCACGAAAAACAGTGGTGGCAGTCCGCTTGGTTTTGTGGTAGTGAACGCCGTTTCTCAATCGAGCGGTCTGATTAAAGAAGTAACATCAGATTTGAATGGTAATTTCTCAATTGGTTTGCCTCCCGATACCTGGATTCTTTCTGCATCAAAAAGCGGCTATAAGTCGTCATCAGCCAGGACGCTATATCTTGGTCCGAGTATTGATTTAAACCTTGATCTGTCGGGGAATGGTGGTCCGTTTGTGCTTACCAAAAACATGTACACGCTCAACGGAACAATTGCCACTCCTGAAGGCGAACCGATCATGAGTAGTACGGTCACTGCCACATCGGGCGATGAACAGGAAGTCACAATTACCGATGATAAGGGGCAATATCTGCTATCATTAGGCGTCGGTGGCTGGTCGATTGAAGCAACAAAAGCCGGGTATGTAAGTCCGCAGCCACAATCAGCAAATATTATTGACCATAACGTTACACTGGATATTACACTAACACCAAAGGCAAACATCGTTTCCGGAACCGTATTTAGTATGGACGTTCCCCTGGCGAATGCCACAGTTAACGCCATTCCCAATTCCGGATCCACTATTTTGGCAACAACCAATGCCTATGGGCAATTTACATTAAGCCTGGGTCGTGGAACGTTTCAGATTGTTCCCAGCAAGACGGGTTACATTTCACCTGATCCCCAACAGTTCTCACTTACTGTTGGTCAAACCATTTCAGGTATTAGTTTTGACATGGAACCGCAAAACTGCTATATCACTGGTGAAATTACGAGTGATGGATCGACACAGCTTTCTGGTGTAACCGTTACAAATGGCTCGCAGGTTGCAGTCACCGGAACGAACGGACGCTATACGTTGGGAGTTCTTGCCGGAACATATACGGTTTCAGCTTCCAAACAAGGCTATCTTGCCGGTGAAAACAGAGTTGTTACATTAACTCCCGGCCAAACACTTTCAGGTATTGATTTCGTTCTAACTCCAAACGCCAGTGTTTTAACAGGAACAATTACCAATGGTAGTCTGGCTGTTAGCAACGCAACGGTAACAGCTACCAATCAAACTCATGGTACAGTTGTTACAGCGAAAACAAATACAAATGGTGTTTTCTCGCTTAGTGTCACCGCTGGAACATACTCATTGTCCGCAGCGAAATCAGGATTTGTCTCGTCGCCGACATCCCGGAGCGTTACGGTTGCTCCTGGTCAAACAGTTCCTAATTTGAATTTTTCATTCGTGGAATACATCAGTTATATTTCCGGCGTCGTGAAGCAAAATACCACGCCATTACGAAATGCCAATGTGCTGGTCACTGGTATTGAGAATCCAAACCAGACGTATTCTACCGTAACCGGTGTCGATGGCACATTCAACCTGAGTGTTCGTCCTGAGCTGTCGTATCAGGTAAAAGTAACAAAAACAAGTTACTATTCCAAAACCAGTACGACAAGCAAACTTTCTGTGGGTACCACAACAAGCCTGACGTTTCAGCTTACTCCACAACAAAGTCTGATTACCGGATATGTTAAAAAATCTGATGGATCAGCGCTGGCGAATGCAGTCGTTCAGGCGGGCACATTTTCAGCTACAGCAAACAGCGGCGGATTTTACAGTTTGGGCATCGATGCCGGTACGTACACATTATCGGCACAGAAATCCGGCTATCTTCCGGGGTCGAAAAGCATTACGGTCAGTGTTGGTGATACACTGGCTGCAACCAATTTTACATTAACTCCCAATTACGCATCTGTTGACGGTACCGTAACCGGTTCAATAACGGGTGTAGCCATTAGTGGCGCACTGGTAGTTGTCACTGAATCAGGGACCGGCCAGGGCGGATCAGCTTATACAAATGATCAGGGACATTACCTGATTCAGAATCTGCCCGCAGGTGTTTATACGATTACCATAACGCATGTCAATTATCAGAAAGCCACTATCGAAAACAAGGCGTTTGCCGGTGGATCTACCAATCGTGTCAATTCAACAATGGCGCCGAAAAATAGCATGATTGCCGGACGCGTCCTGTCGAATGGTAGTGGTATTGGCGGTGTTACTATCACTGCAAGCGCGTCAGGTGTGACAAAATCCACCGTAACCGGCCAACAGGGATACTACACCATAGCCAACCTGACGCCCGCGACGTTTACAGTCGGAGCAAGTCTGACTGGTTACACAAGTTCGCCAGCCTCCCAAACGGCTGTTGTTACAGCGAACGACACAGTAACTGTAAACTTCAGTGTAGTTGCCAATCAGGGATCGATTACAGGTACTGTCACGCAGGGTGGTATAGGCAAAGGAGGTGTTCAGGTTGTTGCATCCGGCGCCAGTGGTAACTCAGGATTTATTGCGACAGCTACGGATGGTAAATACACCATCTCCAATCTGGCAATGGATACATATACAGTTGCCGTAAATATTGATGGTTATTCATCATCACCAGCAAGCGCCTCAGTGGTTATGGGCGCCGGGCAAACACATACTGCGAATTTCGCTCTGACCCGCAATGTGGTGCAGATCACTGGTACAGTAAAAAATCAGGCAGGCAGTGCAATTGCCAATGTCAAGGTCGTAGGTCAATCTGCATCCGGAAGTGTGGAAGCAACCACAAATGCATCAGGACAATATACACTTAATAATATTGCACTCAATGCGCAATATCTTGTAAAAACCGATTTATATGAAGAAGGATATTTAAACAGTGAAACGTCTGTGAACGTCGGAAGCAGTAATGTTTCCAATATAAATCTGCAGGTAGATATTGCAACAGCGCGCATTCGCGGAAATATTGGTATTGCCAATGCAAACGTATCCGCTTACAATTCAACCCGCGATTTAACATACTCAACGCTATCGCAGCCAGATGGCTCGTTCCGCCTTAGAGGATTATACGACGGCAATTATACTGTTCGGGTGAACATGTTGGGTTACAAAGGCTCTCCGTCAGAACAGACTGTTTCATCGCTGGTCATTGGTGAAATTCGGGAAGGCGTTAATTTCACCATGACAGAAATAAAAATTACAGTAGCCGGCAAAGTTACCAATTCATCGGGCACAGCTTTGGCCAATGTACCGGTACTGGCGTGGAGTTCCAGCGCCACCGGTCGGGACACCACCGATGCCAGTGGGAACTATTCCATCGCAAACTTGCCTCCCAGCGTGGAATATACAATTCAAACCAAATTACCGGTTATTGATTACGACAATAACTCAAAAACAATCACTGCTGGTGAATCCGATGTAACGGTTCCGGCAATTGCAGTCACAGTTCATAACAGCACAATTCAGGGAACGCTTACCAACGATACTGGTGCGGCTGTTGCCGGTGCGATCGTTTCGCTCACCGGTGTCGACTCAGTCGTCTATTCCGACGCTGCCGGCGCCTATATATTTCCACATCTTTATCCGGGGAATTATACGATAACGGTAAGCAAAGAAGGGTATCAAACACCTTCCCCGGTTGATGTCAGTCTCAGTGAAAATCAAACATTAACCCGCGACATCTCCGGGCTTGCCCCGTTACGCAGTGCAATTTACGGTGTCGTCAGCGCTGCACAGACTCGCCTGGTAAATGCGATTGTCAGGATTTTTGATGAATCGACAAACACACTGATAAAATCGGATACAACAGACGCCGGCGGTATTTACAGCGTTCAGGACCTGAATATTAATTCAAGTTTTCGCATGACGGTCAATCGAACTGGCTACCAGGCAGGAGCTTCATCAGGTATTAGCCTTGCGTCCGGTTCAATGGTTCGCGACTTTACGTTAACCCCGATTCCTAATTCGATATTTGGAAAAGTGGTTAATAAATCAGCGAATATTAACGTTAGTCAGGCCGCAGTTCGTCTAAATGGGCTGGATGGTGGAACATGGGCGGATACAACGGATTCGTTCGGATATTTCTCCATCGGTGAACTGCTGAGCGGGAGTTATGCGATTGTATCGGAAGAGGGCGATTTAATGAGTCCATCCCAAACCATAACGCTCGCAGCAGGTGAAGCCCAAAAAGTAACATTATTACTGGAAAAACCCGCAATTGTTGAAGGCCATGTTACGTATCAGTCCGAAGGACGTTCCGGCGCTAAAATTCGTGCAACCAACACGTTGGCGGGAACAATCGCCAGCGCTACCAGTGACGCAGATGGCTATTTCAAAATCACCGGTTTGTTAACCGGCGACTATACGGTAACCTGCGCAATCCAGGGATTCTCAGCAAGTCCGGCATCCTGGCCTGTGGCCATTCAATCGGGCGAAACCAAATCCGTTGACTTCACTCTGACAGGTGAAAACAATGCAATTATGGGAAGTATCACCGATGCTAATTCCAATGCCCTGTCCGGTGTGAAAGTTGTCATTTGGAACAGTTCATTCCGTGACAGCGTTTTCAGCGATCTTGACGGGCAGTACCAATTAACCGATCTGGTCGATGGAACGTATTCGGTGAAACCATCGCTGGCAGGCTATTACGATATTGCCGCGACCACAACAACCTTATCGGGTGGACAACCGGCGCTCGTCGACTTCCAGATGACACCACTTTCCAATGCCATTTCCGGTTTTGTTAAAGATGGCTTATCAGGTAATGTTATTGCCAACGCGATCGTCACAGCAACCGATGCGAACTCGACAGTTTATACAGATACATCGGCAACTGATGGCAGTTTTCTGTTTGAATTAACAGCCGGAACATATCTGTTGCAGGCAACAAAAGCTGGTTACGAATCGGGAACCGCAAGCGAAGTAGAATTGGTAGCCGGGAGTTCCGCCAGCAAAAATCTTATTCTGACACCGATTTTCTCAACAGCAGCCATCACCGGTGTTGTTAGTAAAGGTGAAGAGGGAATAGCTGATGCCACGGTATCGTGCACATCACTTACCGATGCATCTTTCACGCAAACGACAATGACAGATGCTACAGGTGCTTATTCTCTCACAAATCTGCCGACACCGGGCGAATATATCGTACAGGTTTCCAAAGATGGTTATGTGACACTTGGCTCACCAGTATTAGAATTGACTGAAGCCGGGCTGGTTTACGATTTTGGCTATCCCAGCGGACAGTTTAAATGGGTCGTTACCAGGGATGGATTTATTCCGGTTCCCAATGTAAAAATTCGCATCAATCTTGGATCTGCCGAACGAACATTGTTCACGAATAATAACGGCGAAAGTGAAACCAAAGACAATCTCGATGCTGGTGACTACCGAATTATTGTGGAAGCTGATGCCAAAAATGTGCCGCTTTCAAATTTCAACCGTTATCTGGCAAAGGACACCGTACTGGTGGAAGCACTTTACCTGCCGTTCATTCACACGCCAGTTACAAGTGTACCTGCATTGCAGTCATTAAAACTAACGGTTCAGACATTGGCTGTGCCGGAAGATACATTGTGGCTTTATACAAAACAGGTTGGCAAGTCCGTGTTTACACGCCAGGAAATGACCACTGACGGCAGTGCCGGTGATACCCTGCTCTACTCGGCAACAATTCCTGCACAAGGAGTCAGTGGTGAAATTTCATATTACTTACAAACTAATTATCAAAACCATGTTTACTCGCAGGCAAACAATCCCAACGTTATAAATGTGACCCGTGAAGGATTGCTTACCAAACTTAATATTGAGAACAATACCAAACAAATACCGACCGGTGTGCCAACACTATTGCAGGTACGTCCTTATGACGGAGTGGACAAACCTGTTGTGCCGGACCAGGTCTCGTGGCAGATTATCAGTGGCCCCGGTGCGCTTTCCGATTACTCGGCTGATTCCACCAAAGTGTGGTTCAAGTCAATAGAAGATTCCACCACGCACGTTCAGATCACTGTGGTTCAGGATAATGTCACTCTGGTTGCGTCTATGACAATTGTCAGCGAGACAAGAGTGCTTGGAAGTCTCAAATTTCCTTCCCTGGGAGCAGTGGAACTTTCAAATAGAGAAAGTAAGGTATTCACCTATTCTGCTACTGATACAAGTGGTCGAAATATGAGTGTCTGGCCTATCTGGAGATATAAACCGAAAAATAGCGGCATGTTAGTTGTGAGTGATGATTGGAATAGTGCAACATTTACTCCGGACTCAAACTTTGTCGGACAGGTTAATATTTCTGTAAAGGACAGCTTGACAGGCACAGTTGCAGAATTTAACTCTGATGGCATAGCAGATGGTGATAAAGGATTAAAAATATTCCAGGTCATTACAGCAACTAGCCAGGAAACTCATGTTACGGATAGTGAGGGCTTTGTCTTGACAATTCCTTCGGGTGCTGTGGATGCAGGCGTTAGCATGAAAGTGAAATTGAGTAAACCTCAAATTCCTGATGTCAAACGCTACACCGGAAAATACAAAGTGTCCGGTAGCATATTTGACCTGAATACATCAGCACAAATTAAGGACGGAAAATCGTTCACGTTGCAACTCCCGATTCCGGAAGCAGTGCGACAAAAATCAGTAACCGTGGGCCATTGGGATGTTAATGAACTGGATTGGAAACCGATGCAAAGCACACGTGTTGATACGACTGTGGTGGCAGCTACAACACACTTCTCACAATTCGCTGTGTTGCAGACATCCGATCCATTGAACATCAAAGACATCACTCTGTTACCAAATCCGTTTACCCCAAACGATCCGTACGGCTTGCAAATTGGATTTAATTTATCGTCCAACGATGTGGCCAAACCATTCGTCACCATTAAAATCTACAACATGGCTGGCGATCTGGTTCGCACGCTCGTGGACAATGAACCGATGGCGCCGGAATTATACGAAGCCGGTGGAGAAAGCACTCTTAAATGGGATGGCACTACCGATTCCGGTGCAGTCGCCCGAAATGGTCGTTACCTGGTTGTGCTGGAAGCAAAAGACAATACCGGCGATAAACGCGAGATGAAAACCGTGGTGTTGATCAAGTAATAACCGTAAATTCGATCATTCATACAAACCAGGTTTTTCCAAAAAACCTGGTTTGTGGAATTTGATATATTGAATATCATGTAAATGGAGAAAATCATGAAGAATATAACCAATCATAAACGGATGCATCTCCGATATAAAAGCCTGGCCGCCACGAGCATAATCTGCCTGTGTCTGTGGCTTGTGCCATCAATGCCGGCTGTCAGTGGTGATGTCTCCAATATTACAGGCGCCTTTCTGGATGTCGGTCTGGGCGCCGCCCCAATGGGTATGGCCGGTTCCAACACAGTGCTCGTTCGTGATGTGCATGCTCTGTTAAGCAATCCGGCAGGGCTGACAAGTGTAAATGGTCAGGAACTGGCTTTTTCCATGACAAAACAATTTTCCATTATTCCCTACAATGTTTTTTTATACGGGCAGAAAATTGAAGGCGTCGGAGGAATTGGCGTTGGCTTTCTAACTTCCGGTGACGATGCGTTGAAGGAAAACACGGTAATTCTGTCTTATGCCCGTCTGATAGCCAAAGGTATTGCCGGTGGTCTAACGTTTAAATATCGGCAGGCAAGCTATGGTAATAATGATGAAGGGATGTGGGATTATAATGGTGGCAATCGCCAGGTGACCGGTGATGCAAAAGGCTTTGGAATGGATATTGGTTTTCGCGGAAGGCTGGCCAAACAAATGGGATTTGGTATTCTGTTGAAGGATGTATTTTCCAGTGTGAACTACAATGCATCGAATGAAGTTGGTACAGCAAAAGGCGGGAGCGAAAGTATCCCCACGTCACTGGTGTTAGGCGTTGCCTATATTTCCCAGCGTTATCTGACGTTTGAATTCAACTTACGGAGCGGTTTGCATGATGATACCAGCGACCGTTTTTACTTAGGCGCTGAGCGAGATTTATTTAATTTGATTGCGTTGCGTGGTGGCTTCAGTCAAAACGTTAATTCAGCCAATGTCAATAGAAATTATACAGCCGGCTTCGGAATTGGCCGCGCCATCAAACCGATGATGATGAAAATTGATCTGGACTTTGCATATGTAATTAACGACTTCCAAAATTTTTATCATATTGGCTTGAAGCTTGAACGGAATACAAAATAAAAAATTGAAGCAAACTAAAAAACCTGGTTTCTTTGATAAACCAGGTTTTTTCGAAATAATATTACTTATTAAATTGACAAATATAGTATTTTTTGTTTCAAATCAATCTCATTACAGCACTCATGAATCAATAACAATGTGTCAATAACTACCCGAATTGCCAATTCTTGCTTAATGATTATTATACCTGGAATCATTCCCCCAATTTTTATGCGCTCATAAGCAAATCGCGGAATCGTTTCAACGTTATGAGTCAACAAAGCCAAATTTTGATTCAGTGCATATTTAAGAACTGTCTGATTATCTGCTCCGGTTAGCCCAATATCTTGTATTCTTATAATTTTTATTTTTGAATTCCTTAACGCAACTCCCCGGAGAATATTGTTATTAAAATTCTCATCAGCCAGAAATTTGATTGCTCTTTTGAACCTTTCGACGATTTAAAAGTCGTTCACGAATCGAACTCACATCAACATGCTTCTCAATTTCAGCTTGAAGCGCAATAGCTTTATTCTGTCTTTCACTTAAATAAGATTCGACGTTATCATGATTATTTAAATAATGTGTGATAATATTATAAACATCTGCTAACCTTAATACAGAATATAGATAAACAATTTCTTCACATGTCGATCCATTCTTAAATGCCCGTACGATTGTATCCAAAGTAATTCGGGTTCCCGCCACCCTTACGATACCGCTTGAGTCATTCACAATCGGTGGATGTACCACTGCAGTCATTAGATCCATATGCTTCTTGGCTCCTGTAATTTATAATAGACAACAAAAGTAATATAGCATTTTTATATAAGAGTCCACTCTAAAGCGATGATGAGCTTCCCGCGCGTTTTTTGCGCGGGTTAGTTCAATCATTATTTAGGCCGCATCCCTTTAGCAG
>JAFGDW010000259.1 GCA_016931935.1 Candidatus Zhuqueibacterota bacterium
ACAATTGATATGCATGACGATTATAAAATTGTGCAATTGCTTGCTTAATTTGTTCCACAAATGCTGCAGGTGTCAGTTGACCCGATTTTAGAAACGGATATACACTTATCGGTGGCTCGTTGATGTTTGGCATAACAACCAGGAATGTTGGATATCCCTTTACGCTATAAGAATTGCTTGTCGCTTTGTCAGCACTGCTAATATCAGGATTAATTTCTGCTTTCACAATATTATTTAGAAATGTTTTGACAGAATTGATTTCCAGATACTGAGTATTTAATTTTTTACACCATCCGCACCAGTCCGTATGAAAATAAACAATCATCGGTTCATTTTTTTGAAAGGCCAATTTATAAGCGCTATTGTAACCGGAAGTACCATGAAACCATCCATCAAATTCAGCAGATAGCAAATGATTAGCAAGAAGAAGAATTAAAATAATCAGAAAGACAAATTGTCGCATTTTCATCTAATATCTCCGTTTTTCTTACATTATACACGCATGTGTTAGAAAATGCGAGAAATAAGTTCCTGCCAAAATAAAAAGGGCATCATCGGATGCCCTAAATAATTATTTTTTTCGGCGAGTACGACAAATGCCGCCGGAGTATTTGATACTATTTAATAAACGTTAATTTGCGTACCTGCTTCAGCGAATTTGTTTGAACCATGTAAAAGTATACTCCTGAACTTACCGGATTGCCAGCGTCATCGGTAGCGTCCCATAGGATGGAATGCGCACCTGCTGATTGTGTATTTTGAACCAGTGTCTTAACCTGACGACCCGTCATGTCGTAGATACGAATTGTGACGTCTGCTGTAGCAGGCAATTCGTAGCGAATGGTGGTTGACGGATTGAACGGATTCGGATAATTTTGATGTACAACAAAATCCCGAGGAACTGCTGTTGGATTTGCTTCAACCGCAATGAAACCTTTATTAGCGGTGCCACGTGTCGGTTCACTCAACACCTGCCAGTTATTGGAGCCATCGGGATAACGGCCTTCGGTTTTGTCTGGCGATTGTTCTTTGAAATCATAAAAATCAAGTCCAACTGTGCTGTCCGCTGCTGAAAGCATAATTACATCGTCGCCACCGGATGAAAACCCGAACAGAAGCACATCCTGAAAAATAACGAGAAATTCGCCCGGATCAAGCACTGTTTCTGCCGGGAACTGCCATTTTGTATTGTTGGTTCGCTTATCCGACAAATAGCACCCGGAGATATCAAATGGCGCATTGCCGCGATTGAAGATTTCCACCCAATCATCCTGGGGACCACCAAAATTACTGGTCGTTTCAAATTCATTGATGCATACCGGCGAAAACAGACTGCTGGTACTATTACTGGCGCCGGGCGTCGGAGTGGATAAATAATCCGCACTATTTCCGGTTTCTGGTAAAAATCCCACAGACACATCCGCGCTCATCACACCAAATTTCCAGCCGTGAATCAGCACATTGCCATGATCGATCGTTTCAAAAAGGCCGACTTCCTCACCGTCGGCGGACAATTTAAAATCCACATGCCGGGTACCCTGATCCGTATCATTATCAGCCCAAAGAATAATGTATGCGCCGGCTGCCATATTAATAGACGGCAGCTCAAATGATCGCGACGAACCTAGCGAATTGCTTACGTACATGCCGCCAAGATTAACCGCTTCTGGCCCGGCATTGTAAATTTCAAACCAATCATCATATTCACCGGCTTCATCCTTATTGGTTGAACTATTAACAGCCAAAATTTCATTGATTCGTAATTTGGGCGGAGTATAATCGACCGTATAGGCATGATACTCCGTCGGCGCATTATTTGGCCATAAATCAGACTGACCGATTGTATCAGTTGCCTTTGCATAGTATTTTACAAGCGTTCCGCTATTATGACTTGAAATTGTGGTGCTGTAAAGCGAGTCACCGGCGGTAACATCGCCATGGGCGCCGTCATCGTACATGGTTTGGGAAACATAGCCCTGCCCGCTATTTACGAAAAGCTCGACTTTTGCCAGACCTTCATTATCATATGCCAGCACTGTGACAACAACATTGTCGGCACTGGTTGGTAGCGATGTCAGTCGCTCACCGTTTTTACATATCGGCGGTACATCGGTTGTGTAGGTGCTGTTTTGTTCGCCGGGCGTGCCGTTTAGTACGCTGCTTGGATCCCAGCTTGTGGGGAGTGTGTTGTCAAGTGAAGGATGAAGTAGTTCCAGTGATGGCCCATTTCCGTCGGGCGATGTTGGCCAGCCGTTGCCATCTTCATAAGGCACACTATCGTGCAAATTCTGTGACGCATCGAACAGCCGAACCGTATCGCCGCCATTGCCCAGCGACCAGCCGGTACCATTCGCATTAAACGCATTGGTGTTGATATTTGTCACACCGGGATACTTTTGCAGAAACGCTGCTTTGTCACCGGCAACTACCAGATAAGCTCCGGCTGCCAGTGAGCCGGTTAACATACATGGAGTATGATCGTCATTATCATCCAGCACGTACCAGTTTTGCAGATTGTAAGTTGTTTGGGACGCGTTGCATAATTCAATAAATTCTACGTCGTCGCCATCACTGTTATACATAATTTCATTAATAACGATATCGGATTGGGCAATTGCCAGCGTGGTTGTGCAGATCAGTAGTAGTGAAAATACCAGTATCATGTGTTTCATAAGGTGCTCCTCATTGGTAAAATCCGTAGAGTGTATCGATGCTTAAGACCGGAGCGGTTTTCAGTAATCGATGTATTTTTGTACAGTTATATTTCGGTTATAGAATATCAAATTACATTTCTGTTTATTATGATGCCGGCCAGGTATTTAATCAGCATCAGTAAGAAGCGCAATTCTACCGTTATCATTGTAGTTTAACATTGAATCGAGCCCGTAGCAGTACTTGGAAAATGGTCGTTGGAGCAGATCGAATGTACGGATTAAATCGATCGCCCACTCGGGCACCAGCGTCTCAACCTTTATCTCCAGAAGTACCGGCGAATCGCCATCACGGGTTGTGACTGGATCATCGTAATAGAGCATATCCTGTTCGTTGTAATCAAGATCGATGGAACCTCGCGTTGGGCGGCAGCATAACTGCCTGTCAAACGTCACTCGTCCGTATTCTTCCAATTCTGTTACATAGGGTTCCCTGTAGTAACGTACATGCAGCACGGAGTGGGCATTGTGCCAGTAAATCAGTTCGTCAAATGAATCCAGTCGCTGTTTGATCAGTGGCTTATTGCTGCTGGATATTTTCGATTGAAATAGCAATGGCCATTCTTCAATCGGCACACTGTAACGTTTCTTCCAAATAATGCTGGAATTTCGATATTTAATTTCCGGCCAGATGAAGTCCGTTGCTTTTTCACCGTAGTAGCGCGCCCGTGGCTTATAGCGGGTGAGCTTGCGATGTTTTGTATCATGATAGAATTTCAAATCAGCCGTATCGAAATAGAGATTGTTTACGATATAGCCCGATTTTCCCGGCGGGACGTGCTTGTCCAACGTGCAGATATTCCGGATGTATTCTTTAATCTGTGCGGCGATTTCTTCGGTAATTGTATATTTGAGTTCGTAGCGACGAACATCAATCATTACTTTGCCCATTGCCTGCCTTTAATTCATTGAGTTTTTCAGGCCCTTCAATGCCCATAGCATAATACAATTCGATGAGCGCGTATGCTAAATTCCAACGTCGTTCACTTAGCAGCTTTTTGGTTTCAATAATCGTGATATCCATCTCATAGACTTCATCCGGCATCAGGGTTTGATGATGGTGCGCCTGTTCCACAACAGCATTTGCATTTGTAATTAACTCGTCGGCGCTAACCTTGAAATTTTTCCAATCCAATAACAAATCTTTATATGTGTCATATGCTGTCCGAACCTCGTCTTCAATTGATTCGCGAATCGCGACTGATTCATCTTCCTTTTTCTTGACGGCTAAACTGGTTGCCTTAATATTGCCGGAATTCCAGTTAAATAACGGCAACTGAATGCCCAGTTTCAATTCCCGCCAATCGGTGTCGGTCTTCTTCATTTCTTCATGATGTGAAATTTCCACATAATTTGGCCAGGGAAATAATTGCATTATTTCATATCGTTTTTGACGATTGGTCAATTCGATCCGTTGATCAACCAGTTGAATTTCCGGGCGATTTTTGTACGCCAGATTGATCAGTACATCCACATCCTGAGTGACTTCCGGCAGGTCGGAGGTAGCAAGCGGCGTGTCTTCGGCGATGCCACTACGACGCGCCAATGTCCGCCGGGCGAAACTTTGTTTCTGCACGGCGCGATCATAATCATTTTTTGATTCGGCATTCCACATTTTGGCTTTGGTAAAATAAACAATTGAGCGGCTCCCGATTTCAACCATGCGCTCAATTACGTTCAGGCGTTCTCTTTCTTTAGTGACCCGTTGCCGCGCCAGTTCAGCAAGTTGATCGTACAAGATAACATCAGCAAAATTCTGACGAACGCGGGCAATGAGCTGTTGCCGCTCACGGACCGCCTCAACCCGTTTCTCCCACAAATCAACGCGCGCTTTCTGTTTCTCGGCGCTTAATTCACCCAGATCAGGAATTCGAATACGCAGGCCGATTTCCAATTCCGAGTAATCGTTATTCGGATAGCGATTGGAAATATCACTGATTCGCAGTTCGGGATTGCGAATCCAGCCACTTGATTGGTAGCGATACTTTTCAATTTCCAGGCTGGTTTCCAACGATTGTAATTTTCGCCGGTAGGGCAGCATCAACTGAACGACCTGCGCTTCGGTCAGGGCGGTGTTATCACTGATCGTGACAGGTGCATTTCTTTCTGTTGCTGCAGCATCGTTTTCTGATGCAAACGATGCTGGTGCGCCTAAAACTAATCCCCCGATTAGTATCGATGCCAGGAATGAGGGTATTTTCCCGTACAAAATTTGATGGCGATTATTTGGTAATGTGTAGGTAAAAAAGGAACAATCGTTCATAAAGCCTCCATGTCGACCTGACAAAAGGCGGGTGTCTCGTTATCATTATCAAATACGATCGTAAATTGATGTGGCCCCCGTTGGCAGAGTCCCTCCGGTTTCAATCCCGGAAACTCATAAATTCGTGTTGCTTCCAAACTGCCATCGGCAAAGTGTTTGATGCGATGCAGTCCGCCAATCTGTTCATTCGTATCAACATTGGGAATTGTGGATAACGCCCACAACGTACCCTGATCATCGAACATTAAATCGGAAATGCCGCATGCATGATTTTTATATTGACCAAGCTGAACATGACCGAAGAGCGAAAGTTGCCCCGGTAAAATTTTTTGATTGTCGAAGACAAAGGCCACGTTGTCCAGTTTCCAGATAAGTGCACCTCGTTCCGAAACAGGTTGCTTTAACCCCAGATAGAGCGCACCATCACGCCAGGCCGCTGCTTCAATATTAAGCAGTGGTTTGGAATCACTTTCGGACTGTTCAAGACCAAGCGCAGCTATTTCCTCTGTCGAGTATGATTGACGGAGCATACTAAGAAAGTGAATCATACCGGTAACAGATAATGATGCACCATCGCGCTGAACCCGAAGAATTTGTTCCCGGTTGACGGGACGTTTCGCTTTTTTACTGATATTTTGGGAAGACACAAGGTAATACAAATCATCCCCGGCCGGTGCAATTGCCTCCATATCATTAACGGATTTGATACCTTTGATCAGCACAGGATTTGGTTCGATTTTCCCGTCGCTATCCATTAGAAAGGCCTGGGGCGCGTGTTCGGTGTTGGTATCATTCAGGCCGGTATCGTCACTCACAATCAGGTATTCGTTTTCATCCGGCAACCAGACTACTCCGGATGGCTCGACGCGGGTTGTTTTCTGAAGTGCTGATGGAATCTTTATATCTCGTAATGGTGGATGTGCAATTGCTTTTGAATTATTTGGTTTTTCCGAAGCCATTGCAGATGTCGACGTCAAGTGATTTTCAGCAACTTTAGTTTTATGAATTTTCGTATTAACGACCTCTCCCAGTATCAGGTGATGATCATCCGGCAATTTAACACGAACTTTTCGCGCCCAGAATATTTGGCCGCGGAATGATAAACGTTGCGGCGCCTGAGCGAATCCCGGATGTACAAATGATAATGTACCCTTTGTGTTGTATTTGCTATTACGGGATGAATAAATTTCCACCTCCATACCAGGTTCTGGCAGGAGTTCTGATTTTTCGGGAATATAGACGTCAACGAACAGGGGACGCAGTTCCTCAATGTTTAATACGGGAACGAACGCATCTACCACATCACCTGGGCGGATGAATATTTCCGTAACATAGCCGGCGCACGGCGCGACAATTGTTCGCAAACTAATACGATGCTCGGTTTCGCTGATTTGGCGTTGTAACGATTCAGCGTACTCCACCTGATCGAGCAACAGCGCTTTGGTCAAACTATCGATATTGGCTTTTTCCAGTTCCGCGCGTGATTGACGAGCTTTGTTTAGTTTTTCCGTTTGGTATTGCAAATCCTTGCTTTGTTCGCGCAGGTAGCTGGCCAATGCATCCCGCTGTAACACAAGCGCCGACATGTCGCTGCTATATCCCAGGCCGGCTTCTTCGGCATCTTTCAGGCGAGCAATTTCCGCATTTAATCCGGCCAATTCGGTACTTTTGGATTCAATCATTGAGAGTCGGTCCATTAAATCGGAAGCTTCATTTTCCAGTCGCAATGCCATGTTTTGAACTTCAATTGAATAACGGTTACGCTGTGCGTTTTCCAATCCGTGGATATTGGCCAATTCGTTCTGTAACAGGTTGAGATGTGTCATTAAATCGGAAACGTCCAAAATAGCCAGTACCTGATCTTGCTCTACCTGTTCGCCAATTGTAACGAACATGTTGCGCACCTTGCCGGACTCCTGCGCGCCAATCGGATGCGGCTTCCGTTCCACGATACCGATGTATTTTTGATCGATATGCCACGTTCGGAACAGAAAAAAACTTAAAATAAGTGCAACAATCCAGAGAATAATATATAGATTGAAATTGTGTGTTTGCCTGAAATTAAAACTTTGCATGGTCCTTATTAAACCTCCACCGTGGCTTCCTGATTCGTATATGTAATCCCGCGAATTCCATCGATTGTTTCAAGTTGCTGTATGAGTTCCTGGTTGGCAAACGTGCTGGTGAATTTCACTTGATACGCATAGTCGACGACTTGTCCCTGGGCTACGTTGCGCATGGTTACCAGTACAAAATTTCGCGTAAATTGCTGCATGATCTGTGTTACCTGGGAAGCTGGTCCCGGACCTGTTGGAATTTGAAATCGGATCAGTCCATCGTGTTTGCGGCGAGTTCCGAATGGAGATATGAATAGAATATATACAACCAGACAGTAAACAATTGTGCCGATAATTGCGGTTGCATAACTTTGTACACCCGAAGCGACACCGACTCCAAGCGAAGCAAACAGAAACACCAGATCGCGCGGATCACGTAAATTCGTTCGGAACCGGATAATCGCTAATGAGCCAACAATTCCAATCCCCCGGGCAATATTATCACCGATGGCAATCATTAACAGGCAGGAGACAATACTGCCTAACACCATGCTTTGTACCAGGCCGCGTGAATATGACAATCCCTGAAATGTACGTTCATACACAACAGCAATAACGCTTGAAAGAAGAAAAGCAAATAGAAATGAAAGTAATGCAACTTGCCACTCAATCTGTTCAAAACCGTAACTTAATAACGTCTGCATAGCATCCCTTTGAGTACTCTGTATGATTGGTTGAAATTATATTCCGAAAAAGTCTACACATTGTAATACGTTCTTAATATGCATGATGTATACTGGCATTATAATGGTGAAGTCTGTTCTTTATGATTGTTTTTATTATCGACTGAATGTTGCCGATATAAAATTTCACTTCCATAACGTTTTCATTTTTTTTAACACGATTCGTCAGGAAAGAGTTCAATTGCAAATTGAAAAAGTTCATGCAGCGTTTGATATATGTAAACAAATGTCGGTTAAATACTGGCAATTGATCACAATAAGCAGGCGTCGCAATGGTCGGCTTAAATAGAGTATGAATTAAAAATGTTTTAAACAAATGAACCGGTATAAAAGCCAAATAAATGACTTAAAAATACAGAATATTCATAAATATTCCAAGTAATATTTTGTAATTTTGGGGAGGAAAACTTGGTGCGAAAAAATGACAGAAGGACAACGTGCCACGCACTTTGGAAGTGCGTGGCACGTCAACACACTATTGGGAAGTAGATACTTCTGGATTAGGATGGAAAGCATTTTTAAAACGCATAACCAAACAGAAAGCTCAAATTATGAAGCTTTTTATCATATGCCCTGGTATCAAGCAATCTTATTTCGTGATCCGCCTTTTTGAAATGAGTTTCCAAAATAAAGCGTTTAAATTGATATTGTAGCGCAAAATCATAATTGAAGCTTGATCCGACGGATGGCGGTTCATCGTAAATATAATAGTAATCATAATTTTTTGCGGGTTGATTTTCATCAAGTTTTGTCCATGATTTCTCATTAATAACTGTATGATCATAAAGAGGCAACGATAGTGAACAGCCTATAATGAGCCGTAATTTACTGTCAGATGATAATGAGTGTTGAAACATCGGTGCAAATCCAAAATCAATATAATAGACATCGAAATGAACATCTTCAACCACAATATTTCTGTCATCCATTGGGGAGTAATAATTATTAAAATAGCTTAACTGATTTCGGGCAATGAAACGTCGGTGACTTACCGATGCTTCCATTGAAGTGCCAATTAGACCGTCTGATTGCCAGATACGTTGGACACCAGCCGTAGCTCCCGGCACATACGCAATATCATCATCTTCAACAATTGAAAAATTTATTCCGGTTTTCAAAACAAGCTTTGGTGAAATAGTCGAGTTGTCAATATAATGACTTCCCTGGTAACGCAAGCGAAGCTGATCTTGTGCATAGTGGAAAGCGCCAATCTTGACTCTGTCGTATATAATCATTGCTAAAACGAAACTGCCGGCAATAATTTTATCATCGGCAATAAAACCATATGCTGATTCATTATAAAACCGCACGTAGGGGCCTAAAAATGCCAGAAACGGACCAAGCCCCAAAAATCCGATCTGTCGAATTATATATGAATTCATTAAGTTACGGACATCTGAGTTTGAAGTCACAATCGTATCTCGACTGGTAAACGTTTTGTGTCCGGCAAACCAATCACCTGTAATATCTCCCGAAAATAAGATTTCTCCAATCCCGGTCATCTGCTGTGGAGCAATATTAAATCGATAGTCCTGAATTTCTTTTGTTAACGGTAGTGGTCGGTCCTTTTTATCAGCAAATATGTGACGAAATCGATAGGTGCCCGGAGGTAATTGGGATTCAAAAACTCGATTTGGTTTGATGGTAAGATCAACAATTGACGTCGAAGCAGCATCGATTCGTTCCAACTGTAAACGAAGTGCTGGTTGGATAATATCAGATTTTTTAGGAATGATGCCGTATACAAGTTTGTCGGTAGAATCGATCACCCCACTGACCTGATTATACGGAAATAGTATTGCGCTACGATCGACGTATTTGCTTTTAGCTTGCTTCATCTGGATCACAAATCCACTATCGGTTTGTACAATATGATCAAAATAAATACGATTCCGCAGCGAGAGTTTTTTGTCGAGCAACAATACCGGGCCGGTACCTCGATACATCGTGCCATTACATCGATAGTAGCCTAATATTCCAGAGGGCTTTGCGGCAAAGCTGGTCGAGTAAATAAGAAGTATGCAGATGAGAATTGATCCGAAAACAGTCAATTTTTTCATTCGCGCCCCATTAACGTTTAAAGGATGCAATTAAATTGATTAAGGCCATCTTTATAGTTTTACTACTCAACTTTTACATTTTTTTGCAAAAGTTTTGACTGTATAGTTAATATTTCGGGAAACGTGAGAGGTTAGACGTCTCACTTGCGCTTCAGCGCGCTAAGTTATTTGAAAAAAATAAAATTAGTGATTTTGAGCAACTATTTCAAAACGCATATCCAATCAGAAAACCAATGCTATGATGTTTTTTACTGTAGTATCTATTAACAAGCACCCGTGATTCATGATCAGCCTTTTTGAAGTGAGTTTCCAAAACAAGATGTTTGAACAGATATTGCAGCGTAAAATCATAGTTGAATAAAATGTTTGTATGGGAATAATTAGAAAAATAAAAATCTACATCGCCCGCTGGCTGATTTTCGTCAAGCTCGATATTCTTTTTTTCATCAATCCGTGAATGATCGACAATTGCAACCGAATTCGATAAGCCTATTGTAAAGCGCAATGTACTGGTATTGTTTATTCGGTAAAATATGCCAGGCGCGAGGGCGATATCGATGAAATTAACATTATAATGAATATCTTCAACGGAAATACGATCGCGCAATCCCCACGAATCATGAAATGTGACTTTGTCGCGTAAAATGAAACGCCGGTTGGTAACAGCGATTTCGGTAGATGAACAAAAGTATTTAGATAATTCCCAGACACGGTTTACTGCCACCACAGCGCCAGGAAGTTGTACCAGATCGGGATCATCGATAAACGAATAATTCATGCCTGTCTTAACAAGAAGCTGTGGGCGAATGTTTGAATCATCTGTGAATTGACTACCAGCATAGCGCAGGCGAAGTCGCCGGTGTGCGATTTTCCAGGCTTCGACTTTCGACAAATCCAGCAACACAAATGAAGTCATCCACGTGCCAAGCCATGCACCGCGGAAAAATGAATCAACGCCATATGAATCCCCATGACCGAGGTCGAACGCCGAATGCAGCATGTAGTTGGTTCCCAGCGCCCCAAAAATTGTAGAAAATCCAATTATTCCCAATCGCTTTATAAAATGAAAATGCATTGCCCGACGAATATCATCATCAGTAATAGCAATGGTGTCATCAGCCGAGTAGGTCTTGTGACGAACAAGCCAATTGTGCGACTCGTCTGTCGTAAAAATTAAATCGCCGATGGTTGTGGTGTTGCCTTCGATTACCCGAAATCGAAATTCTCGTAGATTATCGCCAATGGGCAAGGGTCGCGTTGTGCCATCAAGGTAAAACTTGTCGAAACGATAGGTTCCCGGACTCAGACTGGTTTCAAACATGTTATTGGATTTGGCGGTAAGTTCGATTAATGAGGCATCGGGTGAATCAATTCGTTTGATGTGAATGCGAAGTCGTGGAAATTGTACGACGGTATAATGGGGAATTTCACCAAACAGCAGTTTATGCGACGAATCAATGACCCCTATAATCCGATGAAATGGATAAAATTTTGGATCTTCGCGGTAATATGGATTTTTCGTTCCTTTTGTTGCAACGAATCCACTATCAGTTTTTGAAATACTCCGGGCGTAGATGCGCCGGATATAATAGGAATTACGCGGTTTTATAAAAATCACCGGTACTTTTCCCGGAAAGATCGCCCGGTCGGTTTGGTAATAGCCAAGAATTCCTGATGGTTCGGCAGCGAAAAGTAAGGTGTAATTCGAAGAAAGCAAGCATAGAACACATACCTGGATGAGCGATTTTTTCATGAAT
Organism: Candidatus Zhuqueibacterota bacterium; assembly: GCA_016931935.1. Taxonomy (GTDB): domain Bacteria; phylum Zhuqueibacterota; class Zhuqueibacteria; order Thermofontimicrobiales; family Thiofontviventaceae; genus Thiofontivivens. The sequence goes on from JAFGDW010000259.1 coordinate 11,592, forward strand.
GCTCCGGCAGGTTATGGATTTAGAGTTGGAAGAAATTGGTAGATTTATGAAAAAATAAAATAATCGAATAAATCAAGTTTTTCATGGATTCAACGAAATGCTAGTCCAAAGGGAATGGCCGGAATGTGAATACCAACGACAACAGCATGATCGGCGTCCATGGCACAGAACAGGCCGGGAGAGACAGGTCCGATACCAATGATGCCCGGATAAATATTTAACCGGTAGCGGTAGCTTTTGGTTTCGGAAAAAATGAACGATGCCAGCAATGAGTAATTCCGATCGTAAAATAATCCGGCGGTCCAGCGCAGCGAGGTCGTTAGTGACCTGATGCCATCGTTCTCATTATCGTCTTCAATTTCAACCAGATCCTTAGCTTTCAAGCCAACTCCGGCAGAAAATCCGCGCCCATCGTTTGTACGGTACATTGGGCCTACGCTGCCGTGCACACCAAAAAAGTAAAACGCGTGCCAATGGGTTGAACGCGGCAGATGAAACGAAATGCAGAAATTCTGCCCGTTGTTTTCAATTGTGCCAGTCGTCGGCGAGTACATCGGCTGGAACGACCAATCGCGCATGTGCAGTTTCTCCCCGAAGAACTGATTCACGCCATCAAACTGAAACAACAGCAAACCAAGCGGATTAAACACAAGCAGATCGGCAATCGCGTCGGTGTTTGGGCCACGATAGTCGCTGTTTTCCACAACTTCATTTAACACATGATACACAGACCAGGAAATAACAGCGTGGACACGTGGCAAAGGAGCATTGTGAAATCGGTACCATTCCAGCATGGCGCGATAGGTCATGCCGCCGCCAATGGTGTGTAACTGGTAATTGGGGAACCATTGACCGCTCTGCTTTTTAATCGATGTAGGAATGATTTCGGTGGTGAGGAAATGACGTGTCCCGTAACGACGGATATTGTCGGCAGGATGGGTAACATTATCAATAATATTATCCCAACCTGTGGCGTAATCGATCGCATCCAAATGGGTGGTGCGATTATTGATTTGCATGATGCCAAATCCGCCATTAATAATCGTGCGGACAGGTGTGAAACAGGCATCCGATCCATATGGAAGACCAAAATAATAATAAGTGCGATCGGAACTTTGGCCGGGAAGCAACTCCTTATTTCCGAAAAGTAAAATCAACACAATAGTCAGAATGACTCGCGTCCAAAGAGGTCGACAAACGTGACGAAGCGTTCCTGAAAACAGACCGTGGAGAACAGTAATTTCGAAACAATTATCATTAGCTGTTCTCCGTTTTTTCTTATGTAATTTCTGTGCGATCTGTCGCGAGAGATGCGTCCAAAATTCTGAGTTGCTAATCAGCTTATTCCTCGTTTGGTTGATCGGATGTCGTGTCGTTGTACGGTCGGGATGCTTTTGCCAATTCATCCGCTGTAATAATATGAGGCGTTAATAAAATTGCCAGCTTTACTTCCTGTGTCTCTTGCACTTCACGCGAAAATAAAAATGGTAAGATTGTGCCCAACAGCGGTACTTTTCGTTTATTTGTAATTGTTACCTGTTTATTCAATCCACCCAGAAAATAGGTTTGATCCTGCGCAACAATTAATTGGCTTTCCAATTGCTGGCCGGAGACAATCGGTATTCCATCGGTCGTCCAATTAACAATATCGGAGGCTTCACAATGAATATTCAATTTAACCAAATCACTCATTCCGATTGTGGGTGTTATTTGTAACAGCAGTCCGGAGGTCGCAGAAAATCGTTGGCCATATGAGGCGCTGGAAGCAGATGACGTTGTCGGTGACGTTGTATTTGATCGAGTCGTCAAACGCTGCTCATATTGATTATTCTCATCTTCCGGGTAATAGCTGCTTTTATAATCGCGCGCTAAAAACTCAATCGTTTGGGATGACCGTGGAGATTCGGTACGAATGGAGTTGGGATAGCGAATATCCTTACCATACCAGATTGAGCCGGTTTGATTGTTACGTGTAACGATTTGTGGTGTTGAAACAATTTTCGCCTTGCCCTCGCTGGTCATCAATCGTACGAGGTGGCGAAACTCGGGCAAATGAATTCCCAATTGTCCTGAATAACTGGTTTGCCGGTTCATATCATTATTTTTGGCAGTATTAACAGTCGCGGCAATCCAACCTCCACGCATCATTTCATCCCAATTAACACCGGCGTCCTGTAGTCCGTCCGTTGAAAACTCAATTACTTCAACATCAATTAAAATTTGTTTCTGGGGCACATCGAATTCAGCAATGAGTTGTTCAATTTCTTTAATCTTGTTGGGATGATCATTTATGACAATAAAATTAAAATCATTATTGGCTTTCAAATAGCCGTCCACGGATAGGCTGGCTTCCAGGTAGTTAATCAGGTCGGATGCCCGATTGTGCTTGACGAACACTTGTTTGGTATCGATGCGTTTAAACATAGCCGAGACATTGTTTTCAATCGCCGCGCACAGGCTCATCACATCTTCCAGCTTGGTGGCTTCGTCCGTGATGATCAGCAGATTATTAGGTTCGTCGATGGTGATGCTACCATATTTTGAAAGGCTGTTTTGAACGATATAGGCAACGTCGGATACCAGGTGATTGGTGAATTTGAACAATTTGGTTCGGGTATGGATGGAATTAATATCGGATGTGTTGATATTATAATTGGCAGCGTTGCCCGGCAGCAAAACAGAAGTTTCTTTTTGAGCAATGGCGCTGCTAAAAGCACAGGACAGCGTTACAGCAACGAGGGTGACAACGAATCGTTTGTTCATAGCAATCTCCTTACTTTATTGTAACCAGTCTTGGATTCAAGGTGTATCGAAATAAGTTCAGATAATATATCAATTTTACATTCCGATGTCAAGCTTAATCTGGTAAAGCAGGGATCATTTAAATAAGTCGAACTTTGATTTTATGTTGTAAAATGCATGAATAACAAGCGACACCTAAAAACAGCGATTGGCTATTAGCCATTAGCTGATTAGTTTGAAGCTAATAGCTACGTGCCAATTGCCAGGAGCACAATTCCGGTGACACAAAGTGGTTCGAATAATATAAAGCGGTTGAGCTGTTCTTTTTTCCCAAACTGAACCGGAAACACAAAACATCTAATCTTCTTTTTTCCATTTTCATGAAAAAACTATTGATTATATGCCGGAAAACCGTTATATTTGGGGTTTTAAAAATAAAAGTGATAAATCGTAGAACCAAGAATCAACATTGAAGTAGGAGTCGTTTCCATGAGTAATGTGAACACAAAAAAAGGGCGAATTGCTATTTTAACAGGTGGTGGTGACGTTCCCGGATTGAATCCGGCTATTCGTGGCGTTACCATTCGCGCTATTCGTGAAGGGTATGAAGTTGTAGGTATTAAACGCGGCTGGGGTGGTATGGTCGATATCATCCGCGACGAAAAGCATGATAACAGCGCTAATTACACAATGTTAACTGAAAATTTAGTTAATAAAACCGGTCGTACCGGTGGTACATTTTTGCACAGCTCACGCACACGGCCTAGCCATGTCTCGAAAAGCGCTGTCCCGGAACATTTAAAAAGCGCCTATAATGCCGATATGAACGATCTGACACCGGAAGTGATCAAAAACCTGGAGTTTCTTGGTGTTGAATATATTATCCCCATCGGTGGTGATGATACGTTGAGCTATGGCGTTCATTTGCACAATCAGGGTTTTAAAGTAATTGCCATTCCCAAAACGATGGATAACGATGTGCCCGGTACCGATTACTGTATCGGCTTCAGCACCTGCGTAACTCGTACGATTGAAATGACCCACGCATTGCGTACATCGGCAGGTTCGCACGAACGCTTTCTCGTGATTGAAGTATTCGGACGTTACGCCGGTTACACTGCGTTGTTGCCGACCATGGCCGGCGCTGCCAACCGCTGTGTTATTCCCGAATATAAATTTAAGATTGACAACTTGTGCGAATTGTTAGTCAACGACTGGAATTCCAATCCCAGCCATTACTCAGTCGTGCTGGTCTCCGAAGGTGCTATGTTTGAGGGTGGCGAAATGGTTTTCTCCAACCAGGAAAAAGATGCCTACGGCCACAAAAAATTGGGTGGCATTGGTGATTTAATTTCTGAACAACTAAAGAAAATTTCGCCGAAATTCAACAACGGCAAAAAAATTGATGTGATCAATCAACGGCTTGGCTATCTGGTGCGCTGCGGCAATCCCGATGCAATCGACTCGATCGTTCCGATGGCGTTTGGTAACCTGGCGTTGAACTTGATTCTCGATGGCGTTTCCGGCCGTCTGGTCACCCTGAAAAATGGCCGTTATGATAATGAGCACATCGAAGTCGTTACCAGCTTCAAAAAAGTCGTTGATGTTGAGAAATATTACAACATCGAACGCTTGCGTCCACACTACAAGAGCTTTGAGTCCCGTCCATTGTTCATTATGGCGAGTGATTAATATAATATCAAGTGTGTATGAAAAAGTAAACGCCTCATTTCTCTTATGGAGTGAGGCGTTTTTTGTTGGTGCTAATTTGTTTGTGCTGAACGAATTATTATTGATTCATTGGGGAATGTTTAGTGTTTTGGAAACGATATTATGATCCGAGTATTGGGATGTGGTTGACGCTATTTGCTGCAGATCATTAGATAGTTAACCTTTTTTGAATGTAAAGGAAAATAATTATGTATCATAATTTTTTTATATTAGCTCTGGTATATAATTTGTTTATTATCCCACATATTGGCGCTTCTGTTAACAAAAATAATTTACATTTGGATAGTAATAATTTTAAAATTAATCTTGTCACCAAAATCCCTGTTAGCAAAATTTATATGGATGACTCAATAACGTTAGGAACTTATTAACCATCGCATTTTCATGCAAGATACGGTGAATAAAAAATTAAAGCATATATAGATGATGGAGTAGTTGAAGGTAAATTTCCAAAAAGAACTTTGAAACATGTGCTTGAATGGTATGAAATGCATAAAGAAGAATTAAATGAAAATTGGGAACTATGTCGTGATAGAGAATTACCAAAACAAATAACACCATTGGAGTAAATATAATTCTTCATATAGTTAAAGCAAAATATATAGATGACTATCAAATTGAGCTATCATTTAATAATGGTCAAAATGGCGTCGCTGATTTAAAAGAAGCACTATATGGCAAAGCTTTTGAACCATTAAAAGATAAAAAAAAAGCATTTGCTAATTTTAAAATAGATGATGAATTAAAAACCATTACCCGGGATAATAATGTTGATTTAGCGCCAGAGTATTATACTACCTGGCTTTTAAAGATCGTCCCGAATTGAATAGCCAATTCAAACAGTGCGGCTATTTAAATTAGATAGGAATTCCGTTCCCTTATAGTTCACAACCCGATGAGGTGGCCTCCAAGCAACGTCCCCCCGGCTACTGCTCCAAAGATGGCGCACTTACAATTGATGGTTTATTCCGCTCCCAATCAGGAACCATAGCTGCGCCCATCGCTCAATGCATTAAAAAAAGAGCACGTTCAGCCCTCTGTTACAGTCGTATCTCCTTTAGGATACTTCAAATTGCAAAATAAAGTTATTGGAGTTTTTCGAATTCTAAACGAAAAATGCCCCGGTTGGGTAGGCCGGGGCATTGAGGATAGATTAGTGAATGGTTGGAGATCAATTCCGTATATCTTTAAATTGCGTAAATATCTCCTTCAGGTGCTGGATCGTTTGCATTACGTTCTGGTCCGGGGGCACAAGATCCGAATTATCATCTACAAATCTGTACTTGTTTGCAAATCCTTCATCCAACATTGTCGAATCGTACACTGGGCCCCAAGGTAGATCCGGGTTGCAAATGAAGTTGTTCTGTCGTCTGCGGTTCTCAATCATTTCACACCTCGTAAAGCTTTGGGTTAGGAGGATTACTACACCATTTTCATATGTTACCTGAATTCGTCATCGGTATGATTCCCGTAGCTTAAACCAAATAATTTTCACATGTAAAATATTCGGACTTAATCGTGTTCATGCGCATGGTATATTCAGGCTGACCCGCGATGTGTGGGGATTACCATCGCCGGAAATTTACAAATTTGCCATGTAAATTCTACCTATGCTTTACAACTATTGTGCCAATCTGAATCATTAATGTTTTTATGCGACTTAGGCGAAATTTGTATTTCATACTGTTTCGGCTGTTTCATTATGGTAATTCTTCAAATACAATTTTGTAATTACAAAATGATTGACTTCTTCAGTTTAATTGAATATATTTACTGCTTATTCTCTGTAATACACTCATTCGTAACCGTTCACAGGCACTTATAAACTATAGCTCTGGAACATCAGTCATTGTGAGTGGGAGACAAGGTGACAAGGAGATGTGGAGAATAAAAATATTGCTTTTTCTCCGTTTCACCTTGTCTCCCGATCTCCTTATCAATAGGCCTTGGCCTGAATATTTCGAATGACGATCCTATGCGAAATAATTGATAAAATACTCTCTGAATGATTACATTCAATCACCTATAAACCAAGGAAATCCGATACGATGAATGTTGATTTTATAGCCGAATTACAACAGCAAATTGGTGAAAAATTTGTATACTTGACTCCGGAAAAAATTGATCAATATAATTTCGACGGCACAGATCGTCCGTCCAATCCGTACGCGATCGTCGAGCCGGAAACGACTGCGCAAGTATCAACATTGATGAAGCTGGCATCCAAATACAAGGTGCCGGTAATCCCGCGCGGCACAGGTACCGGGCTTACCGGTGGTGCACTCGCATTGAATGGCGGTGTTGTGCTTTCATTACTGAAGCTGAATAAAATTCTGAGTATTGATCCGGTGAATATGATTGCCACCGTTCAACCCGGTGTTATCACACAGGAGTTGCATAAAATTCTCGAAGAAAAAGGCTTGTACTATCCTCCGGATCCGTCGAGCTACGATGCCTCGTGCATCGGCGGGAATATTGCGGAGGATGCCGGCGGACCACACTGCTACAAGTACGGCACGACCCGTGACTATATTTTAGAAATGGAAGTCGTACTTGCCAGTGGTGAAATAATCCGGACGGGTGTTAAGACGCGGAAAGGTGTTGTCGGCTATGATATTCATGATTTAATTATCGGCTGCGAGGGAACGCTGGGAATTGTTACGGAGATCACGATTCGATTAATTCCCTATCCTCAAAAAATTACCACGCTGCTTGCATTCTTCCCGGGAATTGAAGACGTCGTTAACATGATGGCCGGTCTGTCCAAAATCCGTGTGGTGCCGGCAACGATGGAATTTCTGGATGCCGAATGCCTGAAATTACTTAAAGGACGGATTCAGTTCACAATTCCGCAAGATACAAACGTTCTTACGATAATTGAACTCGAAGGGGATAATGAACATGTCGACGCACAAATCGAACCGATCGGGGAAGTGTGCTTCGAAAATAATGGTGTTGATCTGTTTATTGCCGACACATCCCAGAAACGAAACAGCATTTGGACGGTGCGGCGACAGTTCCGGGAAATCATAAAAGAAACTGTTAAATACAAACGGGCAGAAGACATTGTTGTACCGATCAGCCGGATTCCGGAATTCATTCAAAAAAGCAATGCGATTGCTGAGAAATATAATTTCGTCAATTACAACTATGGGCATCTCGGTGACGGGAATATTCACTGCAACATGACAAGTCTTGAAAAGACCGCTGAAACGCTTGAACGGGGCACCCGGGCATTTACTGAAATTTTCCATTTGACTCTTGCGCTGGGCGGTACTATTTCCGGCGAACATGGAATTGGTATTACGAAACTGCCGTTTGTTTCGCTGGAGTTGTCGAGTGAATCGACTCGGCTTCAGAAAGAAATCAAGAAAATATTCGATCCGCTAAATATTCTGAATCCTGGAAAAATATTTGAATAGCCTAACCTGGCGAGCTAGAGCCAAAAAAGGAATCCCAACCACGGAATGCACGGATTGACACAGAAAAAGAATATGTATATTCATGTATTTTTTTCCGTGTTATTCTGTGACTTCAGTGGTAGACAAAATATTTCTGCCAAAAAATAGCAGAAAATTACTTGTCAGTTACTAGCAAGAATCCCGGTCATAATGTATCGGGATTTTTGATTTATACTTGAAACAGCTATACTTTAAAAATTTATTATGAGTGTTATCAACCCCATGCAAGCTGTGTACGTTTGACCTATAGCGAATAGCCAAATGCTAATAACGAACTGAAAACAATGGCTTACAAAATAAAATAACGGATGGTTATTCTAAGCTGCATTTAATATGACAATATCAGTTTCCACCATTCTGCCAATCGTTTTTCATGATAATTCCTGTTCGCGTCCTCCCGTCAATATGCACTTCTAACGGATGCTTTAGCCGTACATGTCGCACGAATTCTGTTTCAGCCACCACAGGTTGTTGTTTTAGCCAGTCAAAATTGACGCGGTCGTCACCCGTTCCGCACTGCAATGAGAAATAGCCAATGTGTGACGATGTAATATTGTGAAAGAAATGCGTGCCCTGTGACGGTTCTACCGCAAATCCTTCCATATTATACTCCACGATCACTTTAGCGCCACTGATTTGTTCCCACGTTACCGGAATTCCCAGCCACGGATCAGCCGTGCCCCAGCGGCCGGGTCCCACCAGTAAATACCGTCGGCCTTCCTTAATTAATCCAGAATTAAATATGCCGATCTGGGCAGCAATCTGCTTTGTCTGGGCGGCGTTGAATGTTTCCGGGCCGATAAATATTACATCATAAAGATTCTTATATTTTCCATTTCCCAGTGCATGACCGGAGCAACAAACGCTATGATGCGCGGAAACGTTGTCGAGTTGTACCTGATTATCTTCACCGCCACTGACCATCGGACGAATCTGCAGAAAATTGAAGGTGGATGGCTTGTTTTTATCCGCGGAAAGATTTACTGCAAATTCAATTTGAATCGGGCAGCCCATGCCATAGCGCCCGATCTCAAGTAACTCCAGTAAAATGTTTGCTAACGGGAAGACATCATATTTTAGTACATGCGCAAATGTAACCACGCGAACGCCATTATGATAGATACCGTCAAAAATTCGTTGATCGTTGAGAGAGAACGTTCCGCCAATGGCATTCAGTGTGCCGTGTTTTTCAGCCTGATCCAATGTGCAGATGCCAAGCGTGCTTCCTTCATCCTTTGTCAGGTCAAAGTCGGGATTGGACATATCCAGTGCATAAAACTCACGTTGTGAATTTTGCAGAATCATATCCGGATTTGAAAATTGTGGCAGGATGTCCGGGTGACGTGGTGAAAAACGCAGTACTTTGCCACCATCAACCACCATTTTGCCTAGCCCCAGCGCCACTTGTGCAATACCGTCTTCCGGCTTCTGATACGAAACCGGGTAGTAATTGTAAGACTGCGCAACTCCGGAAAACGATGGGTAGAAATACTTTCCAAATGACTGTCCCACCATTTCCTGAATGATCACCGCCATTTTTTCTTCTTCAATACTGCGGCCGATGGCATCGATATATGCTTTTGGTGACTGATAGAATGTCGATGCAAAAATAAGTTTAATCGCTGCTGATAATTGATCCAGGCGAGTTTTAATATTTACTGAATTATTCGGCAGCATGTAGGTTGAGTACAAACCGGCGAATGGTTGAAATTGGGAATCTTCCAGTAAGCTGGACGAACGGATGGCTAACGGGTACTTAATTTGGTCGAGATAAAATTTTAAATCGTTTACTAATTTCAGAGGTAATTTGGCGGCAAGAAATCGAGCGGCGATCTCCTGATCGTCCTTCAGCCGCACCACTTCATCCCGGAGTAGATTTGCGTCAAGAAATTGGTCGAATACATCTGTTCCCACAACTACAGTGTGCGGAATTTCAATGCGGACGCCGGGAAAACGGTCGTGAATCTGGCTACGTTCCAATAGCGCGCGTAAAAACGCGATCCCGCGCGCTTTACCACCAAGCGAGCCGCTTGCTAATCGCGTGAATGCATTCTCCGGATCGAAACGCTGGCGCGAAAATTCTATAATAACACCTCGCTGTTTGGATTCACGCAAATCGGTGATATTTTTTAACAGGTGTTGACGTAGTTCACTGGCGTCAGAAAAGTCGGTAATTTTAAACGGCCGTAATTTTTTAGCCAATGTAAACTCTGTTCGGGCCATTAACCAGTTTGAGAAATGGTTGCGGCTGGCGTGATACAACAGGCTTTCATCGGGCACTTTCGACAACATTTCTTCCATTTTGCGCATGGTAGTCGCGCGACCTACTTTGCGACCGTTGGGCAACTTGAAAATAAATTCTCCAAAACCGAGCTGTTCCAGAATAAATCGTCGTAAATCGTGAAGCAGGCTGATGGAATTTTTATCGAGAAAGCTGGCGCCGGTTTCATACGCTCGTTGCGAATTGCTTTGTTGCGATGACATTAACAAAATTGGCAGCTCGGGATCGTTTTCTTTTATTTCCAGGGCAAATTTGAAGCCTGCATCGGGATCGATGACACCATCTTTAAAATAGCGTATATCGGAAATTACACCTAATAAATTTTTAGAATATTGCTTGCAAAGATTCATGCCGTCTTCATATTTTTCAGCCAATAAAATTTTAGGCCGGGCACGGCGTCGTAACTGACGATGCATTTCATTCAAACCCTCAGCGATGAGCGCCTGGGTTTGTTTCATTATTTCGGAATAGATAATTGGCAGGAATAATGAAAAATATCGCCGCGAATTCTCCACAACCACAATCACGCGCACATTCCCGACATCGGTGTCGTGCTGAACGTTTTGATGATCTTCGATAAGCTTAATTATCGCGACCAATATTTTTGTATCGCCGGTCCAGATAAAGACACGATCAATTCCGGGAATTGAGTCTTCCCCCAATATCTGCGAGCTGATATCCGACTCATAAGCCAGCAGTACCACAGGAAGTTCCGGACGAATCGATTTGATGCGGCGCCCGAATGTAGATACATCCATATCACTAACGCGCAACATCGTGATAATCATATCAAATTGTCGGTCACGGACAGCTTTTAATGCGAGCTCGCCGGTGGATACCCGGGTGATACGTGGTGCGTGGGACAATTCAAGGTCATAATAATCGGCCAGAATATTTTCGCCAAGCTGACCATCTTCTTCAAGAATAAACGAATCATATAAACTTGATACCAGTAAAATTTCCCTGACTTTGTACGGCATTAAATCGTAAAAGCCCTGGAACCGTGGTTCATAGTTGTCGATTTGTGCATTTACACTATTCACATCGTTCATTGAAGTTACACTCCATCTGCTTAAATGGGGCAAACTTATTCGCATTTAATCATGTACGAATTTGATGCTTTATAATTTCTAATCCGAGAAAGCCAGAACCAAACAGGAAAATATTTAACCACAGAAACCACTGAAAAACACTGAAAACAAAACAATGCTTTTTCTGCGTCTTCCGTATGTTCAGTGGTCAATTCGCTTTTGATGTTTGAATTTTCTGCCAAATGAAAATCCGCTGTGGTGGAAAAGAGGCAGAAAATTACTTGTCAGCGACTAATTACAAATTTTCCAATTCACACATTAAATATACATGAAATCATGTCCAAATTCAATGAGCTATTTTTCATTAAAAATAATTGATAATATAAATGATCAGTTAAAAAATATGAGCGATTGCTACTTCTACTGCACACGGTCATAAATTGAACTTTTTTCTTAAAGATTTTCCGTTGCCTGTCCGGTTACCTTAATACAATTACATAAAGGTAAACAGACTGTGGCCTGAGCCTGTCCCAGCGAAGCAGGGCAACACAAACGTACCGTACTGTTGTCCCGCTTCAATTCAGCGGGATCAGCCAACGATGAGACCAGGAAAATAAAAATGATCAAATTATGTCCGTTCAAAGTATAACGAAATATTATGGTTTAACCCCGCTTATCGTGAAAATTGGCTTTCAGCCTGAGCGGAGTCGAAGGCATTTCGTTCCGCTGGTCATACATATTGATATTTCCAATATGAAAAAAGGGCGTCCCTAAAACAGAGCGCCCTTTGTCGGCCGATGCTCTCCTTAAACGAGGCCTTGATCCATCATTGCTTGTGCGACTTTTAAAAATCCGGCAATATTGGCGCCGTTCACGTAGTTACCTGGAGTGCCGTACGTTTCTGCGGCATCCACACAAATCCGGTGAATACTCCGCATAATTTCATGCAGCCGGTGATCCACTTCTTCCCTGGGCCAGGGCAGACGCATGCTGTTTTGCGACATTTCCAGACCAGACGTTGCCACACCACCGGCATTGGAGGCTTTGCCCGGCGCGTACAAAATTCCGGACTCGACAAATGTATGGTAGCCTTCAATTGTAGTTGGCATGTTAGCGCCTTCGCACACACATGTACAGCCGTTCTCTACCAGCATGGCAGCATCGGCCGCTTCAATTTCATTTTGCGTGGCACATGGCAGGGCAACATCCACTTTTACTTCCCATGGTTTTTTGCCGGGGAAAAATTCAACATTATATTTTTGAGCATATGGTTCAACCATATCATTGTTGGTGGCCCGTAATTCCAGCATATAGTCGACTTTTTCACCTCTTACGCCATCCGGATCATAAATATAGCCATCGGGACCGGACAGGGTCACAACTTTCCCGCCGCATTCGTTAACTTTCTGGACAGCGCCCCATGCCACATTACCGAAACCGGATACGGCCACTATTTTTCCATTAAAATCGGTATTGCGAGTTTTGAGCATTTCCCGAGCGAAGTACACCACGCCGAAACCGGTGGCTTCCGGACGAATAAGTGAGCCACCCCAATTAATGCCTTTCCCGGTTAATACGCCGGTAGATTCGTTTCGAATTCGCTTGTACTGACCATACAAATATCCAATTTCCCGTCCCCCGACGCCAATATCACCTGCTGGCACATCTGTATTGGGTCCAATATGGCGATACAACTCAGTCATGAAACTCTGGCAAAAATGCATGATTTCATTGTCACTTTTGCCTTTGGGATTAAAATCGGATCCGCCTTTTCCGCCACCCATCGGCAACGTGGTCAAGGCATTTTTGAACACCTGCTCAAATGCCAGAAATTTCAAAATCCCAAGCGTTACCGACGGATGGAATCGTAAGCCGCCTTTGTATGGGCCGATAGCGCTGTTCATTTCAATGCGGAAACCGCGATTCACGTGAATTTCGCCGGAATCGTCCATCCATGGTACCCGGAACATGATTACTCGTTCCGGTTCGACAATCCGCTCAATAATTTTTGCTTTCCGAAATTCCGGATGACGCTCAATAACAACAGCCAGTGATTCCATCACCTCTTGCACAGCCTGATGAAATTCCGGTTCCGCCGGATTTTTCGCTTTTACCTGAGCCAAAATTTCATTAACAAACGACATTCCATGCTCTCCCTGATTTTAAATGTCATTATGTTTTGGTTACTATTCATCCTCCTGTCATTCCGTCCCGCGGTGGCGGGATCACACTGTTTTTGTGTGAGAAATTATGCCATAGGCAGATGCGCCTTTGGAGCATACCGGAATCTCCTTCAGCCAAACGTAGTCATTACGGAGATTCTCCCGACGCGTCGGGACAGAAAACGCGGAATTCAGTCCCGTCTTGCGGGATGCGCCTTGGCATGCCGGAGTGACAACACAGGTGAATAGATACATGTTTTGTATTTGATTTCCATGAGTTGCCGCATATGCTACGCACTTCATGAAAATAAGAATAATTAAAATATCTCGACTTTACAAGCAGAATCTATGAAATTACTATTAATTCATCAGCTAAATTGAGTATATAAAATTGAATAAGAAAGCGAATTAACCGAATGAGGATGCACAGCGGAATATCAGATGTGGAATCGGCGCTGAGATTGGAAAATTTTCGTTCCATCGTTGATCTCTCTGCCACCAAACTAATTATTAGGCTTATTATGGTAATTACAAAATTATATTAGGAAATTTACACGGCAAATATAACATTATTTCATCTGAAAAGCAACATCTTTTAGTACTTTTAAATAGCAGCAGTCACAAGCTCGCCAGCATTTTGGGTAAACGCAAAATGTAATAACAATATCAAAAAACCACTTCGACTTATCACTTACCTTGATAAATTGTCGGATCTGGAACGCCGGCTTCAGCGAAACCTTTTTTTCGTAGCATACAGCTATCACACTCACCACACGCTGAACCATCCGGTGCCGGATCGTAACAACTGTGGGTTATGCTGTAATCCACACCTAAATCAATGCCAGTCTGTATAATCTGGGCTTTTGTCAAATAGATGAGTGGTGTATGAATCTGTAATGATTCGCCCTCGACGCCGGCTTTGGTTGCTAAATTGGCCATCATTTCAAATGCCTCGATAAATTCTGGCCGGCAATCGGGGTAGCCGGAGTAGTCAATTGCATTCACACCGATGAAAATATGGTTGGCGTTCAGCACTTCAGCCCAGCCGAGTGCGAATGATAAAAAGATCGTATTCCGTGCGGGTACATAGGTTACAGGAATACCGGATTCCTCTGTATCATCCTTTTTTTCTCCAGCCTTGGGCACGTCGATGTCATCGGTCAGGGCTGATCCGCCAATGGCCCGCAGATTGATATCCATAATAATATGCTGATTGACACCCAGATGGTTTGCGACTTGTTGCGCTGCATTTAGCTCAACATCGTGTCGCTGCCCATAACGGAAACTCATGGCATATACTTCGTATCCTTCAGATTTGGCGATTGCCAGCGTGGTGGCCGAATCGACTCCCCCACTGAGTAAAACGACAGCTTTATTGTTTAATTTGACTTCCATTGTATAATCTCGAATTTATTTACTTCAACTTCAATTACAGGTATCTATTCAAAAAAAGATAGTATTTATGGTTTGCCAGTCTTATTTTACAATTCGACTTCGCACAGTGTGAAGTGACAGCGTAACTTCATGCTGAGCGAAGTCGAAGCATGATAATGCCTGATAATAAATTCCATTATTAATTGAGCGGTTACAATTACAGCAAGGTAATGAAATTTAACAGGAATGGCAAGTTTTTTTATGTATTACAATCGAATCAATATTAAATAATTTGTTTTGGATAGTTCCCGTCACAATTTCTGAGTCCACTCTAAAGCGATGATGAGCTTCCCGCGCGTTTTTTGCGCGGGTTAGTTCAATCATTATTTAGGCCGCATCCCTTTAGCAG
>JAFGDW010000260.1 GCA_016931935.1 Candidatus Zhuqueibacterota bacterium
GAAGCTGTCCCGGATAGCGATGATCAATCGCTACAAAATTTCATTTCAAATTCACCGTGGGATGCTCGGGCTCTGATGCGACGGATCGGCAAAGATGCGGATTTTGTTTGAAATCCGGCTTGTTGCGCTATCGACTCCAATCGTTGTTTTAGTTCACGGCAATCATCATCATCGCGATCAACAATCACAAGAATACGCCAGTTTTCTGGCAACCATTGGCGATATCCTCGTAAACGATTAGGTAAATGGGTAAGCAAATCATCCTTGCATCTGTGCGGATAAATACGAAATGATATATCGCCAAGCAGTTGGGGCAACAGAAATCGCAAACACGTTTCCATAGATGGCTCTTCAACAATTACTTCCAGATGTTCGACGCTCATACAAGACGCCCTTTCATTGAAAGCGCGTCTGCATTTTCCAGTGGATCGCCCAGACCAAATCGCCCTTCCAGCCAGAGATGTCCCATAGACGCTCCGGCAGAGACAAACTCTTTGATCCCTTTGATATCCGATGCCCTAACTAATCGAGTAAAACCTTGTTCATCACGGTAGAGTACCCGCACTTCCTCTGCTCGAGTTGCATTTAGAAAAAATGGTGAGTGCGTGGTTACCAATAATTGAAGATGATCGGTGGCAGCACGGCATTCTTCGGCAAGTTCTGGCAGTACACGTGGATGCAGAAAGTTTTCAGGCTCTTCAATGCCAATAAACTGTGCAGGTTCCAGGTCGTGTAAAATCACAAGATAGGACAACATTTTTAGAGTGCCATCCGATGCAAACTGTGAAAGGACCGGGCGTTCGAATGGCGCGTCCTTGATTTGGAGCAATAATCGCCCATCGGGCATAGGCTCGGCAATGACATTGTCTAATCGGGGAACGCGGTGGCGTAGCGTTTGAAAGATCGTTTCTAAAACATCATTATGTTGTTCTTTTAAATACTGAATGACATTTGGGAGATTGTCACCTGTTTTGCTAAGACGCTTTTGTGGACCTGCTTCGGGTTGACCTCGCGTGTCATCGATTGACAGGTAGGAGACGAACCAGTCGGTAATGAATTCCCGCAATGAGGCAACGCGTGGGTGTTCGGCAAATTGTCCCAGGGTGTTCACGGCGATCAGATCCGGCGAGCGTAGTGGGATTTCAATCCGTTTATCCTGTTCATCCGGCATTTCACCACTCACAGCGTTACCCTGTCCTTGTCGATAATCCAGAAACTGAAACGGTTTGCCGTGGGGACCCCGCCGCCATTATAACCATTCTTCAGCAACAAACGGTCCCTTACTTCCTTCATCAATTGCCAAATGATATGTAATAACCGGCTGTTGTGGATGTTCACGGTATTTTAATTCGATCACAATCGGTCCAGCCTGACCGCGGCTTTTCAATTCCCGAGCTCGTCCATGTCGATCCCATGCATGACGAAGTCCAAAACGAAAACATTCAGAGAGAAAATTGAAGACATCAAACAAAGTGGATTTGCCGCTGCCATTGGGGCCTAATAAGACCATCAAGGCAGTAATATCTTTTATCTCAACAGAACGTAACGCACGGTAATTTTGAACACGTAAGGATTCAATTTGAATTTGTCTCCATCTTCATTTATGGGACTTTCGGTTGAGACCCTTTAAAATTGACATGTGCTAATTTAATGTAATTTCAGTGTACTGTCAAGCGTTTTTTCCCAGAATCAAATTTTAAATCGTTAATTTCCAATTTTAAAACATATGTAGTTCTTGTAGAAAATTATAAAGTATTTTTACAAGTCATGTGAGCGGGTAATTTATCATCTTTTATGAGCTTAAAACTCATACACTATTGCTTTGAGGTAAAAACACTTCGTATCCATGAAACATTTTCTAATAAATAGGAGTTAAATAGTCTTATTTGAAGATGAAAAGAAATTTGATTGTCTGAATTGAAAATTGATTAAATAGTCAGATTGTTAATTCAGGAAAATAGGTGAGGCAACTATGAGCGAGGCTCAGTTTCAAATTAAAAACAAAAATATTCTCAGAAATCTTGATCCATATAAATTGCGACAGGATTTCCCACTTATCTCTAAAAAACTGGAAGGAAAAAAGTACAACTCTAATAATGGACATCTGGTTTATCTGGATAATGCTGCTACCACTCAAAAGCCCAACGCCGTGATCAGGGCACTAATGAATTACTATGAAAATGATAATGCTAATGTTCATCGTGCGTTATATGAATTAGGCGACAGAGCGACTCAGAAATATGAAGAGAGTCGCAAAACCGTAGCTCAATTTATTAATGCCAAACATGCCCGGGAAATCGTTTTTACACGTGGGGCGACCGAAGCGATAAATCTGGTGGCATCAGCATGGGGAAGAAAACATTTACAGGCTGGTGATGAAATTATCTTGACGGAAATGGAGCATCATAGCAACCTCATTCCCTGGCAACTGTTAGCGAAAGAAAAGAAACTGACTTTGCGCTTTATTCCATTTCTGAACAATGGCACACTCAATTTTTCAAGAGTAAAATCGTTGTTCAACGAACGTACGCGCCTTGTCGCCATGACGCATATGTCCAATGTGTTCGGTACAATTAATCCTGTGCGCGGCCTGATTCGTATGGCGCATTCACGCTGCATTCCAGTGTTGCTGGATGGCGCACAAAGCGTACCGCATATCCCGGTGGATGTGCAGTATTTGGATTGCGATTTCCTGGCGTTTTCGGGTCATAAAATGTGTGGGCCAACAGGCATTGGCGTCCTCTATGGCAAACAAGAATACCTCGATGCGATGGATCCGTATCAGGGTGGTGGTGATATGATTAGCTCGGTGTGGTTAGAAAAAGCAACGTGGAATGAAATACCTTACAAATTTGAAGCCGGTACACCAAATATCGCTGGAGCAATCGGACTTGCGGCTGCAATTCGTTACATTAATGAGATCGGGATGGAAAAAATTACCCGTTATGAACAGGCGCTCACAACGTACGCCATTCTGGAAATGAACAAATTGCCGGGCATTCGGTTTTACGGAATTGCCCCGGAACGTGGTGGCGTTATTTCATTTAGTCTGGATAATATTCATCCCCATGATATGGCGCAATTTCTGGATAGTCAGGGTATCGCGGTGCGTGCCGGGCATCACTGTGCGCAGCCGATTATGCGCAAACTTGAAATTCCAGCAACGACACGAGCTAGCCTATATTTCTATAACACCTTTGAAGAAATTGACTTGTTGGTGGCTGCATTAAAGAAGGCGAAGGAGTTTTTCAATTGATTTCTGAAAAATCCAGACAAAGATATTTTTATGAAGTAGATGATAAGAATGTAAAGAAACGGAGTAATAAATGGAGTTCGAAGATTTGTATCAGGAAATAATATTGGATCATTACAAACATCCACGTAATGCAGGCGAAATAAAGCGCGAGTGCACGTCTGTAGAGCACGAAAATCCTGTGTGTGGAGATCACATAAAGTTAATGGTAGTCATTGATGATGATGGAATTGTGCAGGACGTGAAGTTTATCGGAACCGGTTGCGCTATCAGCATGGCCTCCGCCTCGATGATGACCGAACAGGTGATCGGTAAATCGAAAACCGAAGCGATGAAAATTATACGTGAATTTGTGGAAGTTATGCGTGGTGATGAATCGCCGGATGCGCTTGATGAGCATGGAGATTTAACTGCGTTAAAGGGAGTTGTTAAATTCCCGGTGCGCGTGAAGTGTGCGACATTGGCATGGCATGCGATGAAAAACGCGCTAAACACATAAAGTGTAACGTAAAGTGCAAGGCGATTCTCTATTTTGCTTTGCGCTCTGCTCTTTGCATTATGCTATTATGTAATTTACTATTTATTGATCATTTATGAAGGAGATATATTATGTCATTTACAACACCGAACCTACCGTATGCGTATGATGCGCTTGAGCCATACATTGATGCGAAAACTATGGAAATTCACCATGATAAACATCATGTAGGCTATACAACAAAGTTGAATGCCGCTTTGGAATCGGCAAATGTAAAAAGCGATAATCCGGTAACACTATTACAAAAATTGGAATCGCTGCCGGAAAGTATCCGCACTGCTGTTCGCAATAATGGTGGTGGTCATGTGAACCACACGCTGTTTTGGGGAATTATGGGTGCGAATGCCGGAGGCGAACCCACGGGTGATTTGGCTACCGCGATGATGAAAACATTTGGAAATTTTTCGACATTTAAGGATCAATTTTCCAATGCGGCTGCAACACGTTTTGGCAGCGGCTGGGCATGGCTTTCCGTAAAGGATGGCAACCTGATCGTTACCAGTACCGCAAATCAGGATAGTCCGTACAGCACGGGCGCGTTTCCGATTCTTGGGTTGGATGTCTGGGAACACGCGTATTACCTAAAGTACCAAAACCGTCGTCCCGAATATATTGAAGCATGGTGGAATGTGGTGAACTGGAATGCGGTTGCTGACTTGTATGCGAGGGCATTGGGTAAATAATCAGTTACAATTGAAATGGAAAAAATTCAGGGTTGTCAGAGGTTATGGACAACCCTGTCTTGTTATTATAGTATTACAAATGAACATTTGCCCAGTCTGTCCACTTTATTAGAGAATATTATGGTAACTGGACATGGCATTTTTGTGCAAAA
>JAFGDW010000261.1 GCA_016931935.1 Candidatus Zhuqueibacterota bacterium
CTGTCAACATCAAAAAACATGCGCCTGCAAAACCGATGAAACGTCTCTGCTAAAGGGATGCGGCCTAAATAATGATTGAACTAACCCACGCAAAAAACGCGCGGGAAGCTCATCATCGCTTTAGACGGTGAACTGACACCAATACTAATCATAGTGGAATTATTTTTACATTGACTGAATATTTTTGGGCTTGTAAAATTATCTTTTGCAGGGTACAAATTACATATGAACGCAATTATGAAAAGTACCACAAGGAGATATCTTTGCATTATTAAAATCCCCCACAAATTCAATTATACTGTTATGATTGGTATTCATAAATGTATCGCAGGTAAGAAATCAAAGCTATTTTTTACCAATTCAATCATTAATAAGTACACCGTCCGAGTTGAACTTAAAATTCAATTGGAAAATGACGCTATGACATTTAGAAGGGCACTCTGCCGGATAAAATTAGCAGTTCACATGAAATGATAAGTGTGAAAATATAACCCCCCCCATACTTCCAAAACACGTAATATTGAGCGAACAGAATTATCATCGATTCGATTATAATAAAATTTGCCTTATTTTACATCCCGCTCTATACGTGTATAATCACCCCAAAAGGTTTCACAATTCTCCTTAGTTTCAATCATTATTAACGAGATGGTTATTATATATTTACTTTCTCCTATCAAATTATTTTTTATAATTGATTCGTCTCAAAAATATTTATATACATTGTATCTGAAGCTCTCTTGTCTGGTGAACAAACAACAATGTTCAATCCTGAAAAAATATCTCGTAACCTGATAATTAAAAAAGCCGAACAATTTAACATCATACACTCGTTCGATGCGGCAATTCGGCTAATTCACATAAAATCTGTCTTATATTCCAGAAAAGCACTCTTTTGAGTTCCAGTATATGAAAATGACTTTCCATGGTAGCTTTGCATGCCTATTCATCATTTTCTACTAAAATGCCATTTCCTTTGTATAGTTTTCGAACCAATCCTGAAATTATTTCCCAATGAAAGTAATTATTTTCTTTCTTTATAAATTTTAGACAATATAAAATTATCTTCTTAAAATTTAGGTAATAGTAATCATAACAGACACTTTAATTTCGATACGCAATTTTTCAAAGAAACATATATTCTTATTGAAATTTATTACTCAAATACCATGGTCATCGTTACTCAAAAACTATGCCACTGAAATTAATTATTGTTAACCATATAATTAATAACACAATTCGCTAATTTTATTAACACAAAATCGCAGATAAATATAGGTTAAAATTGCTTTATTACCGACACTTTTTTTTACTGTTCAATTAAGTGAATATTTACATTGATTTAACAATGTACATATATTTTACAGATATTATAGCAGTGTAATACATAATATTTTCATTCATATGATAATTACGAAACGGACGAAAGTTTGGAAAATGGTTTCTGACTCAACCAAATTGTGGATGTACTGCAGAACACTTAATGAATCGCAAGATATTCCCGAATCGATAAAATAGAAATAAAATGTACTGCCCTGATTAATGGATTGTATTTCAGTAAGGATGATATCGCAATTTTTTCACGTTTGTGATGAATGACCAAATCACGATTACTTTGCCGATAAATAACTGAAGTACTTAACGTGAAAACACATATTTTTACTCAGCTACATTTTACGAATTTACGGAAGTTGATAGATTAGGGATGTTGGCGAGATTTTATTTCAGTGGTAAAAGCAAATAAGCGGATTATGAATCCGCTTATTCGTACTGGTTTCTTTACTGGAATCCACGTTTTTTAAGGAATGCATAATTCAAATTGGGGAATTCTTGAATAGCATATAACTTCAGCCCGGAAATTCATTACCCACTTTTCGAGCACGTTGCGGTTTATCCAGATTTATGCCATGCGCTAAACCGATTTCCACTAATAAATTCCAGCCAGTACACAAGTAAATGTACGGCATCAATTCGCCGGCATTGGGTACAATAAGTGTTGGCAGTGCCGTCTCTCTGTTAGCAATTGCCACTACAGTCAAGCCGACTCCATCCACCAGGACTTCCTGGAATTTTTGAATTTCTTCTTCGATCGGATCAATAACAAATACGACATCACTGGAATCCATTACTTCTTCGATGCCATGAACCGCATACGTACCTTCCAGATAATCTGATTTTCGCCGGGTGATTTCATTCGTTTTAAGCGTTAATTCTTCAGCAACACCATCATTATAGCCAGCGAAATAAATGGTGGTGGCATTAGTCGCAGCTTTAATAAATGCGGGATTAATCGACATAGTGAGGGCAGTTTCCAGATGGGAAGATAGCTCTTGTAAACGTAATGCAGTTTTAGAATTCATCAAATGCCACAAGATGGATTCGTAGAATAGCGCTTGCTCAACTACACTTTTTGTAGCTGCTACTGCTTGTTCCCAGCCACATGTCAACACAAATGATTTGGTGCACTCTTTTTCCAGCAGTGTATCTTCATTGGCGGTCAATGCATAGCGATATTTGTTACCAATACTGCCTAATTGTTTGGCCAACAGAACCACTTCTTTCGTTCGGCCAGAATTCGATGCACAAAATACAGTATATTTGGAAAGGTCATATTGTGTGGCTTGCCTTGATCCATCTGTTATAATACAAATATCAATCCCTGCACGCAACGCTTTTCGGATAGCATTTTTTGCCGGGAAAATCCGGCTCGAACCTTCTCCAGTCAGCAGCAATTTTCCAACTGATTGAATTTCTTCTGCCACATTTTTTGTTTGATCAGCATTGAATTTACGGACAACATCGATAGTGTCCATCATTTCCTGAACAAGAGCAAATTTTGAATACTTTTGATCCCTAAGGTTCATTGCCTGCCTCTCAAATTTGTTGTTTGATAATTGAGTTATTTGTTAACTTCTTTCAATTATATCTGCAATTTGCTTTTTGAATGCCTCTGTCTCATCTCTGACCTGCTTGATGAAACTATTATCATCAATCGTTCCGATTGCCGCAATCATCTCATCCGTATTTCTGAACGTTGCTTGACGGAACGGATTGTCATAATCCTTCTTTCGTGAAATATAGACTTGTTCACTAACAAATTCTTGTACCAGGACCGCCTTTTTAAGAGCTTCATACCATTGCTCAATAGCAAGTGTTTTGGTTTCCAGTAAATCGTACAGTGAGGCAAAAGCATGTTGGTGTTTTTGCAACTGGTATTTTTCCCAGAGCATATCATATCGAGTATGAATTACTTTCCAGGAATTTAATTTCCCGCTTCCTATATCAGCCCGCAAGGCATCGACATCTTTTTCTGCAATAATTTGTCCACCGATATTAATCCACTTGTGTTCGCGCTGGCAGTGAAGTTTTTCAACCATATCCGAAAAATCTTTGACATTATTTTTATTCAAATAATCAAGCAGATTTTTAATTGCATAATGAAGAATCATGTCACCATAGGCATGATAGGCGTTGTATGCTTTTACAATCACAACCTTACGCTTTGATTTTTCCATGTGTTCACCTAAAATTTCCAGCGCTTTCACCAGATCCCTGGGGCCATTTAAAAGCTGGCGCCCCTGGGTGATGAGCGTTTCATCGGACTTGCCTGCAATCGATTCATTTTTGCTTTTCAACCAGGCTTTTGCCGTCCATAATGCCAACAATGAACGCCCCTGGAACAATTCTTCCACGGTATCGGGCGCCAATGAATCAAATTCAATATGCTGAATTTTGTTGGCCCGCTTATCGCGTGAGTTGAATTTCCAGGAATTGCGCGCCAATGCATACATATTATAAAGCCACCAAAATGCTGGCATCACCTCCAACTGATCGGCGGAAACATTGTTATTTAGCAGCGAAAATGGCAGCGGGATATCTAGTTCCGCAGGATAATCGGCTTTGGATAGTAACGTAAACGAGGCAAACCGACATGAATGCTTTATACTCGAACACAATCCGGGCCAAAAACCACGACCAGCTTCAATTTCATTATCATTTGCCCGGCTATTATGATTCGAGCCAATCGTTGCTCCGGCAGCTATATTGCTTTGTCCTTTTAGAACCGAAGCGATCAGAAATGAATTATTATGATGTTGTTCGTGAGCTGGAAATATCAGATTGTTCAGCACCTCGCAACATGAAATGGTCGAATTATCTCCAAGAAATGAGTTGATCAGTCGGGCGCCATATTTAAGATTTGAATTATCCCCGAGAATGAATCGAACCGCTTTGCACCCATAAAACACATGGCAGCCGTAGCCGATGATGCCATTTACCGCTTCCGTGCCCTCGCCAATTTGGGTGGGCTCGGCTTCGGACGAATTTATGGTCAGATTCTTTAATTTGTTTGATCCTTTAATATAGCAATGGGAGCCAATTTTAACATCTTTCAATATTCGGGAATTTTTAATGACACACTGTTCCCCAACCACCCCGTAATATCCGCGACGATCATCAAATTGCTGCTGGGTAATTTCAAGCAAGCGTTTTTGCAACGCCTGATCATCACGGTACTTTGCCCAGATGTATGCATCCGCAGGAATCATTCCATCGAACGGCAACACACGGCGGCAACCGGCTTCATTCATGATATCAAGCCAAACTCTTACTTTCTCTGACTCGCCCTGTTTAATAATTCCATTTCCGAATTTTGCATGATTGGTCGTATGCATCTCATCGATATTTGCCAGAATACAGCGGTCGCCAATAATATAATGTGCCAGGTAACGCACGCTGTGAATTGCCACATTATCCCCAATGTCGCTGGAAATAATCATACTATTGGTGATGCCAATTGGCAACTTCAATTCGTGATGCTCAAGGATCGCATTTTGTACACTGCCAATTCGCACACGCCCATAAAACTCGTTATTTTGAATTTGATTCGGATCGAATTGATCAGTCACGAGGATGTCGTCCCAGTTGTCGGATGAGTTATTATTTTTAACCAGTCGCTCAACTTCATCTGCACGTAATTGCCGCCACTGTTTCCCGGAATCGGACGACTGTAAATTTCGCAGATAATACTCATCTTTTCCTTCAGGCAGATATTCTGCAGAAATAAAATCCTTTCCAATACTACCAGCAGGAAGAATTGACACACTATCCATACAAACTCCTTTTTTATAAGTTTTAAATTAAATCGTCGGGTGAATACTTGAAAACAGAATAGAACTTTCCATGCAGATCAACAATATGAATATTTTATTGGAAATATACTGGTTAAGGCTAAGAATGTAACATCACCAAACCGCTGCCATCGCTCTCAGCAATAGCATCGGTAATACCTATATGTTATAAACTATCCCTTAATAAGTATAATTATATCGAAAGGCGCTTATTGGTTAATTCCTGTTTCTAAAACATCCAATTAATTAATCATTATCCACAAGGACTTTTTTTATTCAGCTTTGATATTTCGTAACGCTAAAAATAGGAATCCTGCGCTAATAATTGCAAGCACAATAAAAACACCCATGAGTGAAGTATCGTCAGAAATAGCTTTCATATTAAGCATTAGCACCATTCCGGCGAGTGCCATTGTTAGAATAATAATGAAAACAAGAAAAACTGGCGCAAGAATGAATCCAAATCGATTCTTTTTCATTAATAGTATGGCAGCGATAATTAATCCGGGAAGTGCAATAGCAAGATCGAGCACATGAACAGGATTGACCAGTAGATTATAGTTGCTGATACTTGGTGGGACAGTATGTGCAAGGATGGCCGGAACGACATCTTTTAACCACAATAGATAAAACATGACAGCGATAACAATTAACAATATCCCGATGCTTCGAACCGGTAACTTCTCTTTGAACCAGTTTTCCACGTCCCTGGAACCAAGCTGATAAAGCATAAGAATAAATGCATACAGCGACACTCCGAGTGTAAGACAATAAATTAAAAACATTTGATTGAAGTGGACGCCAAAACTATAAATGAAAAAAGAGTACACGACATAAAAAAGGGTACCGGTGAGTATAAAATGAGCGGATTTATTATTTCGCAGCATGAAAAAAAGCGAGCTCAATAAAAGCGGCACAACCAGAAATAGGTCAACCATATCTTGTCCGATTCCCTGGGCAGCCATGGATGGAGCGTCTTGTTCGTAGGTCGCAGGGATAAATGCCCCGAAATAAGATGCAATGGACAAGGAAATTGCCAAAATAATGCATAGCACAAGAATCACTTTTAATTGAAATGTCATTATCTCCTCCCTGGTTAATGACGAAATGATGTGTGAATCGGTGTACTAACACTTGAAATTCTTCGAGAATTACTGTTATCCATAAGACGGCAAAATAATTCAGTTTTGAAATTTAGGCAACATTGATTATTGGCTAAAATTGTTATCAGCAAGTTCGTTTTCTCATAAACATAAATAAAATTCTTATGATAAGCAATATATTTTATCTTTCCGTCCCTATTTACTTAAAGGCGGCAATCCTCGCGCAATATTGTATGAGCTGTGCCAGGCAATCGGAACTGGTCGATAGTAGTCCGGTCTTCCTGCGACTCCAAAAGGTTGCGGGAAATGACTCACATCGTAAATACCACCCTGATCAGGACCAGGGTAACAATATTGCATCCTTCGGTCGTATGAATTCACATCAAAATTGGGGGCCGGATAGTCACGCTCCGCACTTGCAGAGTACATAATCAGATAGCCTTTATCAATATAATTGTCTAGCATGGCGTTCATTACAAGGAGGCAGTTCCGAATGTGGGATTCAGGTGTTACTTCGCTAATTTCAAAAACCTGATACCGATCCCGGGATGATCCGGCAGAATTATCTATGGAGACCGGAAAATCGTCCTGGTAATACGAAATTCGATAGGCGTTATCGTGAAATGCGGTAATCGGTTTCTGACTGGCTAGATAAAAGGGATATGGTTTTCCACTCTCAAACCAGCGGGTATCTGTCCATTTTAGCGTGCCAATACAATTACTTTTTCCAACCGGATTTGCTACAAATTTGATATACGGGGAAAGGTAATCTGCAATCCGTTGTTGATCGTTCAATGCAATATCAATCGGATAACCTTCCCCGCGTTTAATTATATCAGCATAGCGATCAATAAACGGCGCATAAATTTCAGACTGAACAAGCCCGGCGGCATCCCAGCGATAAGGATTTGTATTATCCGACTGCTTACCCAGATTCCGATTGATGCCGCCCCAGATGCGTTCATTGCCAATCGGATTTTCCGAACTGTGTAGGTAAATCAATTTATCCGGATACAGCCGTTTCAAATCACGCATAATACGATAACTAAGAATCATTGGTTCCAGCTTCAATGGGTCATTGCGCACACCATTCAGGGGCAATGTATCAATATACAGGCCATTTATCCGCGGATACTGTGTAAACAATCGCTTCATCTCCCCCATGAATGCATCATAATATTCGTCGCCTGTCATCGCTATGCCACCGGAAAAAATTCGATCCGGCATGACAGGGCGGGGCAATTGATTATATTGATCCAGCCCGCTGACATAGACAAGAATTCTTATGGTTGAAAAATCAAAACCGGTTGTCGAATCTGTGGTACTCATGCGCTTCAGAAAATGATTCAACTCATCACTCGGCGAATAACCATGCTGCACAAGCTGGCTCGAGACAGATGCTGCCGGAGGCTGATACGGAATAAACGCATGCCCGGATGTATTTTTCGGCAATAAGCTGTCCGGTTGATATTTTGATTCATTACTATGCTGCCAAATCGATTCGAACAGTAAAATTGTATTCACAGCTAAGTTAACTTCAACCGATGGATTGCCGGGATTTTTTAACGGTGATCGATAATAGAAACCATCCGCAGGATATTCGCTATCTTTGCGGATGAGGTAACCAACTGCCGGATCCGGAGTCGGATTTGCCCAGGCCTGTACATCCATATTTCGGGGGAAGGCATATACTTTGGAGGGAACACGCTTAACTGGATTTAATGAGAAAATTTCGCCGGGATAGAGATAGAGCATGCGCGTATTGATCAGCGACATATCTCGCTTTTTGGCGGGAAACAGCGAAACAATAAACCGGCAGCCATCATAGTATTTTGAATCTGATGTGATCAAATGCACGATATCGTCAGTTTGCGCATCACGTTCCATGCGCGGATAATAATTTTTATTCCATGATTGCGATTTGTACGGTCGAACATATACCCCAAAACCACCGGTGGTACTAACGTGATCTTCTGCCGGCGCACCTTTGTCCGTAATCACCAGCCAATTGGTTTGAACCACGGTTGCACTTCGTGACGGGTATGTTACGCCCGGCTCAAATTTTCCACCACCTTTGTCATAATCCCGGTCACCGCCCTGAAGTCGCGAAATAAAGTCAATTGCTGTGCCCGGTTGTTTTACTTCAACCCACATCGTACCATCGGAATGAAATGCAATTTCGATATTATTATTCCCAAAAATTCGATAGCCTGCGGTTGAGCGATCCTGACGAAAGGTAATTCCCGAGAGTATTTCCATTTCTGGAAAATGAATTTCGAGATTCACTCGCTCAATCCCAATTTTCTGGCTGCAATAAATTTTTTCTTGCTGCTCATCGATTTCGTAAATCGCAGAGATGCTTTCAATTGTGTTCGTTTGGAGAGAAATAATCGGGGTGAAATCAGACAAAACAAGCTGATCGCTTCCCGGTGGGGTGAGTTGGTACAAGTCGTCGTTAAATATTTCGTTTGAGGTTTCAACACGTTGTTGATTTATCGATTCCGTGGTGGCATCGGTTAAATCATGCACAGACACATTCTCAGTGTCAGCATCACTGGTAAAAATGATTGCATCCTTCTGCCTGAATGTATCGGTGCAGGCAACAAAAACTACCAACAGGGCAATCGTGGTTAGTTTGCATCCATCCATATCGATCCCGCTTTCCCATTAAATATGTCTCAACCTGTTGTACTACATATCATAGGAAAACGATCATTATTTTAAGGATGTTTAACATAGGGATGCGTTATTGGACATTTATTCACCCGGCATCAACTGTCGCATAACAATCAGCTACCTACCCTGATGGTAATTGAACGTGTATACTTCCTGTCCGGTTTCCTGATGCGTTTTGTCGTCCATCGTCCATGATATATTGTAACGATAAAATGCAATCGCCGTATTTTCGAACACGTAAATATTCGCTATCTCATCACTAAAATCATGAACGACCGCTTTGTCGAGAAAATCAATATAACTTTGAACACACGCGTCTTTTCCGCCCCCAAGTACTTGCAAATCCGGCGATACAATTTTCATCGCATCATGAAAATAGTGTGTCAGTTCATTCAGATGACCTGAAGACCAGGCACTTTTCATTTTCGTTATAAGATGATTAATCTCACGAATCGCATTTTTATCAGCTTCGCTCGCCATATCGTTATCCTGTTTGGCTTTACTGATATTTTAATGTATAGAAATGATGAATTAAACTCGTACTGATAAAACATTCAGTCCCGTTTGGCCGGGCTTCAACTTTCCAGTAATATTTCGCATCAGGCTCGAGATTATCTATGGTGATTTCAAATTCACGTAATTCTGTCCCCGTTTGCTCCGGCGCTGTTGCGTCCTTCTGACAACCGCTTATTGTTGTACTCATGTACAGAAGCACACCACTGAGCATAAAAAAAACTTGACGTCGCTTCACTCGCGGTACAAAGAAAAACATGCCAATAATAAAAATCACCGTGCCATTGTAGATACCTTCGCTGCAGAGGTGTTTTGCTGTGACAGGAATCGATATGCAGCCAGCAAAATCCGGATGGGTTGAGTAATACAATTGATAGTTGCTTACGGGTTTTCCTTGCCAGCGAAATGTAACTGACGACTGCGAGACCTCTGCGCCCTGCAAGGGTGACGTTATCTTCATTTGCGAAAACAGCGCTGGCAGCGAGTAGGTTGCCTGTCCATTCGCCAATTGTTCATTCAGATCGATTGCGATATATTCTTCAAAATTGTACAAATAGAACAGATAGACAAAGCAATTTTTCAAATCATAAATATTAGAATATTGGGTTGGATAGCGGCCTTCCTGATGAGTTGCGGCGAGAATTGAACCGAACAAACGTGGCGTGATGGTCATTGCGCTATCCAGCATTGCGGTGGCTTTATCGTATCGCCAGCATGGATAGCCTCCCAGTTCAGGGTGAGACTGATAAAAATTGGTCATGACCTGATAATTTGTATTATTAAGAATGTAATTGTCCCCATCAACGATCATCGATGCTCCGATAGAGTCCCCAATCAGATACTGTGAGTTGTACAGATCATCGCAGTAATAATTTTTAAAAACAGCGAGTGCATCTGTAACAGAAACGCACTCATCCATCACCTTACGCATCAAGGAACCGTCGTATCTAGTTTTAGTCGCCTCGGATTTCGGCATTTCGAGATACGTACAAGCAGTTGCATCCCAGAACAGGCCATGTTCGTTCATGCCTCCCTGCGGCCAACCTGCATTGAATCCGAATTGAATCCACCCGTTTTTTCCATTTTCGGCAGGATGAAATATTATGAGCGTATTCGGATCAGACCAATCTTCATTATTGCCACCAAGTATAATATGTCCATCCGTAGCATAGAAAACAGTGCAGGCGTAAGTCAGATTTTGGATGGTCGTAAATAAAACTAAGTAAAGCATGGAACGGAAAAGTAAGCTTTGCAAGTTATTATTCAATTGTTCCTTTCCTAATGATATAAATATCATGTTCACCCGCTCCGATAGATGTCGTTGTTCCGACAATAATAAATCCGCCTTCTTTCGTTAAAAGTAACTGATAACCAATTTCTTCCTTGTAATGACCAAATTCTTTGTCCCACAATTTATTGCCCTGAGAATCTGTTTTAATTAACAGAATATTCGAAACAGTATCAGCGCTAACGGTTTGGTTCGCCAGGATTAGATATCCTCCATCCGGAGTTTGGCACACATCTTTACCTGAACAATTGTTCTCATACGTTTTTGACCATTCTTCATTACCATCTGCATCCGTTTTGATCAGGAGCACTTCATATCCATGGTCATAGTTTGAACCAATCAAAATATAACCATTATCATCGGTCGGTTTCAGGCTACAACCATCATCAATTGTTCCACCATAATTTTGAGTCCAGGTTTCTCGACCGATTGAGTCGGTTTTTGTGATAAAAATTCCACTTCCATCTGCCCCAATGATATAACCACCATCCGTATCAGGAATAATGCTATTTCCACTCGCATTTTTATCATAAGAGTTATACCATTCTTCGTAACCCAGATTATCCGTTTTTAGCAGAAACATATTTCTCTCATTGGTCCAGTCTCTGGCATCTTCGTAACCTGTCAGCAGATAGGAACCGTCAAATAATTCTATCACATCATTCCCGCCATCAGAATTGGTCGTATGTGAGAACAATTTTCCCCAAACCGGCAGGCCTTGCATATCAGTTTTTAATAATAATATCTTGCCACTCCGATTCCCGGTAATTATAAAACCACGATCGTCAGTCAACTTTACTTTCGTCCCCGCGCCGTTTCCATAGGTATAATCCATTATCTCATTTCCAGTGTTATCAATCAACATGATAAAAACTTCAAATTCACTTTTACCAGTTAAAATATAATAGCTACTCGAACGTGATCCGGCAATGCTAAATACATAATCATCTCCAACACCACCAAACGCTTTTTCCCAATTATTTTCATCGCCGATTCCAAAGCTCCAGACAGGTCCGGCAGTTGCGTGCCCGGCGCTATCTTTCGCAACAATTTTCCAATAATAGGTAGTTGACATCGATAGCGGATCAAGATCATAAGTAGTCTTCGCGTAATCCGTGACCAGAATCGATGGATCAGAATTTGTTCCAAAATAGATATCATATGAAAGCTTATCATTATCCGGGTCAGAACATGACCAGCTCAATTTAATCCCTTCTTCATCCATATCAGTATATCCATCGGTCGGATATACCAATGTTGGTTTACGGGGGTATCCAGTAAGTAAACCTTCTGTTGTTCTATCGGTCTGCCACGTACCCTCCACATTCTCAAAGATAAATGTTCCTTTGCACGTACTATTGCTTGTAAATTCACCATTAATAATCATTGCAGAAACAGAAGTACTGCACACAAATTTAAAGTTTGTAACCTCCACACTTGACGTAGCATCAACTGTTACCTTCTTAATATCGTTTTCAACTATAATATTCCATTTTACAATCCTGTCCTGATCTACTGTAAACTTGAATTGATTGTTCTGACTGGTTGTCCCCGCCCAGTCACCATTTATACTCGTTATGATAATAGACGCAGGTGCAGGCTCAGGTTCCGTTGAATTTTTACTACATTGGAAGGAAATCAAAATCATTGAATAAATAAGAATGAGATTAATTTGGACCACTGTCTTTGCTTTCATAGAATTCTCCAATGACCAATTGTTTTGAAACTACCACGTTGGAATTTAAATTCGTAGTCAGCTTCATTCTTCTAAAAAGTGTTTTTCAGCAGCTAAATATAAACGTAGTTTAAAGACGATTAAAATTCTCAAACTATCGGAAAGTATCTATCAAAATGCTGAAATCAATAAAAAAAAATTTTAAGGCCTACTATTGCTTTGCATGCAGCACTTTTATAATTTTTAGGCCAACATTCAATTTTTAAGCGATAAATATGAGGTACATGATCAGGTGCTTAAATAAACATAGTTATAGGTAAGGTAACAAATAAGCTATGAAATTGTTGCGAAAAAGTCAAGTCAATTTCCGCATTGAAAATTTGATCTTCCAGAAAAAAAGTTCTCTGATTTAGTTTATAATTTAATGCCGGATATATTCCTATAATTTTAAAACTTGATTTTTTGAACGCAGATTCTTACTATGTGTTATTCGCATTAATACACTCAATTGTAATTTTTTGTGAGCGTGAAATTACTGAATATAAGATGAATATTGCTCTCGAGCACTGTACGACTATAAAATCCATAAAGGGATTTCACTTTATTTTATAGTTGCCTTAATGTACTTCTATCTCAGCAAAAGAAAGGATACATCTTGATCTACATCGCGTATTTACTTTTAGGTATTTGTGCCGGACTGCTTGCCGGTGCTTTCGGTGTCGGCGGTGGTATTATCATTGTTCCGGCTTTAATCGTTATTTTTAAACACCCGAGCCAGATAGCAATCGGCACATCATTGATGGTTATAATTGCCGCATCTATTACCGGGACGATTAAGCACTGGTCGTTATCCAACATCGATGTGCCGATAGCCATTGTTATCGCAGTTGGGGCGGTTGTTGGCGCCTGGTTAGGTGCGCCATTACTGGAAAATGTCTCGGATCTTCAGGCAAAACGGATACTCGCTGTTTTGCTTGGGTTGATTGCTATCCAGCTTTGGTTTTCTCGATAATTTCCCACAATTAAATAAATTGCCCGATGCAACGATATTGAATATATGGCAACATATAATTGTATTGAAGTGGTTTTGAGCTTCTTCTTATAAAGATCTGAGTATCCTTCTTTAAAAGCAGGAGAAATTATAGACAATCTCAAAATCACTTCGGAAGCAGTACTATTTCAGAAAGTGGAATGTTGCTTCCTTTCTAGCTTGCCTTTATTCGAATAACCAGACAACCATCGAGGCAATTATGCTTTCATCCGATAATATATTTGTCACTATTCACGGACATTTCTATCAACCGCCACGTGAAAATCCATGGACAGAGCATATTGAACATCAACCATCGGCTGCACCATTTCATGATTGGAATGAACGAATTAATCATGAATGTTACCACGCTAACTGCTTCGCCAGAATCATGAATCCCAGAAATCGGTTGGAACAAATTGTCAATAATTTTGAATATATCAATTTCAATGTCGGCCCGACACTGATGCACTGGATCCGCGATAATTCACCGGAAACATATCGTGCAATTATCGATGCTGATATTCACAGTCGCGATCATTACGATGGCCATGGCAATGCCATTGCCCAGGTGTACAACCATGTTATTCTGCCGTTGGCAAGTGATGAAGATAAATATCTGCAAATCCGTTGGGGATTGGATGATTTCCGTTCCCATTTCCAACGCCCGCCTGAAGCCATCTGGCTCGCGGAAACAGCAGTCAATCAGGATACCATCGACATTCTGGTGGAATTTGGTTTGAAATATATTATCCTGTCGCCATATCAAGCGTGGCGGGTACGGGAGCTCGGCAGTTCCGATTGGAAAGATGTCAGCACCGGCAATATCGATTCAACGATGCCCTTTCGGCAGTTTAGTCGCGATGGCCGTTTCATTGATATTTTCTTTTATAATCACACTATTTCCAGCGCCATTGGATTTGAGCATTTGTTAACGAATTCGTACCGACTTGTAGATAAATTCCGGCAGTTCACCGGAAATCCCACTCGTCCGATGCTGGTTTCCGCTTGTACTGATGGCGAATCATACGGCCATCATGAAAAATTCGGGGAAATGTGTCTTGCTCATTTCATCAAATATGCTGCCCCTAAAAGTGGGTTGGAGCTCATAAATTATGGCGCTTTTCTGGAAAAGTACCCGCCGACCCATGAAGTTCAAGTAAAACCCGGCCCGGACGGCGAAGGCACGGCCTGGAGTTGCGCTCATGGTGTCGGGCGATGGATTCGTAATTGTGGTTGTTCCGATGGCGGTTATCCATCGTGGAACCAGCATTGGCGCACCCCGCTTCGACAGGCATTCAACTGGCTGCACAAAACAATCAACCAGCAGGGAGAAAAACTGTTATCGCGACTGATCACCGATATTCGAACCGCAAAACTCGAATATCTAAACGTTATTCAGCACCGCAGCGAAGAAGCGCGCACGGAATTTCTTTATCAGCATACAAACTCAACGACCTTGTCACAGGAAGATCGGATTCTGATTCTTCGATTTATGGAGTCGTGGCATCACTGCCAATTGATGTTCACAAGTTGCGCCTGGTTTTTTGCGGATATAAATCGTCTTGAACCCGTTCAAAACCTGAAATACGCTGCACGGGCAATCCAACTCGTGAAAAAATATTTCAATTTTAATTTGGAAGACGCATTTATCAATCAACTTGAGCTGGCAAAAAGCAATGATACGAACGCCGGCACCGGAAAAGATATCTATTTGCGTGATGTCAAGCCTTCGATCATCAATTATAAGATGATCGTCGCTAATTTCGCAATGGAATCGTGTTTAAAAAAGCGGTTTGATTTCCGGAAAATTTACGGGTACTATATTGAACCCGTGGCAATCGAAAAACGCAAGAACAGCAACGAACCGATTGCCAAAGGCATGGTGTGGTTGATCGATACCTATACCAGTGAAAAACGGGGTTATATCTATTTTATCTTCATGCAGTCACTAAGAGACGTTCGTTGTTACATTCTTAATAATAAGGAAAATTTCGACTTTAATGTTACCACCGTCGATAAAACCGAAGAAGAAATCAAAACAATGGCCGGGCCTTATGTATATTCAATCCAGAATTTATTTATTGAGAATCGTGATTCCATGATTCAATTGGCATTCGCCGAGCAGATGAAAACAATGACCACCATGCTTGAAGATGTATTCGACAAACACATTGATCTACTGGAAACCTTCAATGCGACTGAGCAGCCGATACCATTTATTCTCAAAGCTGTCTGCGAGTATGTCTATTCCCACCGTGTCGACCAGATTATCGAACAACAGGCGCGGAACGACAAGCCTATCGACATTGGTCCGATTATTGAGGCCTTCCGTTACGCCAAAGAGCATCATTTTAACATCGAGTCTGTATCTGTTAGCAAAGAATTGAATACACTTATCAAACGACAATTCGAAATGTTATTAACAGAACCATGTGATAAGCGTGCCGATTCCATTCTTCGCTTGCTTGATACAGCAGAAGAACTTTTATTGCCGATCGATAGTACGGAATATGTAATAGATGTTTACCGCCTTATTCATGATTATCCCTGGCACGATGGCATCCCCGAGGGCATCCATCAACTTGCCCATAAGTTGAATGTGGAAATTCCAGCCTTCAATGAAGTCACCAGTTGATTGGCTTATTTCAGCATTTGCCGGTTGCAGCGAGGAATATTGAACCGGGCAGAAAATACTTTGAAATAACCAATTAAATTCCTATCTTTTATTCACATTTGAAATGTCAAAAAACAGGATTTTAGATAGACTCATAACAAATATCATGAAATTCCTATTATCCAACCTAATACATATATCATAAATTTTCATGAATAAAATTTCTTATCTCGATATAATCCAGGGCACACCATCGCATGAAACAGTGCGCCAAAAACCACGACGCCCCGTGACCGTTTTATGCGACAATATTCGTAGCCTGTACAATGTCGGTTCAATCTTCCGTACGGCCGATGCAGTTGGTGCAGAGAAGTTAATTCTGACAGGTATTTCCGGTTGTCCTCCGCGCGCGGAAATTCATAAAGCCGCGTTGGGAGCAGAACAGATAGTACCATGGGAATATGTAAAACAGCCGGAAGTTGCTATTCAGCAACTCAAACAGGCAGGATATAAAATTGTTGTGTTGGAACATACAGATAGTGGAAAAGATGTTCATGAAGCGGAATACAACTACCCCATGTGCTTAGTGGCAGGTCATGAAATTACCGGTGTTTCCGACGAGGTAATTGCGCTGGCCGATATGGCAGTTGAAATTCCCATGTTCGGTTTGAAGCAGTCGCTAAACGTTTCCGTTGCCTTCGGAATCGCGATTTTTGAAATCATCCACCACCTGCCGCATCTCCCTGATAACCGATAAATGGACATCCCACGGCAATCCGTCCACCGTCATATTCGGACGTTTGTGCACGCCATCCACAGCAACTCCTGTCGAGGCATACCATTCAAGCAGAGCAGTTTCACTCATTTCAGTGACATGATCTAAAAACGCTTGCGGTTGATTCATATTAATTGCCATTGCAGCCGCCAAGGCATAACCACCCCAATTGGAAACACCGGCAACTATCGTTGCATCGGTAGGAACACGACAGGCGATCACGCCGCCATTTTTAATATTTTGTTGAATCACATGCCAGGGGATGCTGCCCATCCCAATTTCATTACCGCCATCGCCAATTCCAATTGTGAAAACAGAATCAGTTTTTTGCTTAAACCACCAGTGAAGGGGCGCTACATATCGAGTGATATCTTTACTCCACATATTGAGTACACGTCCAGCTTTTCGTTCGGGGCCACTCGTTTTAAATTGCACACTCATTTCCATACTAACCGGTCCATACTGCTCACTGACTGATCTTTTTGAATGACACGGTCCCGGACATTCGATCGAAACGATTGCCTTGAGATCAGGGTATGAAGCTTCCCTAGACGCCATCCATTGCTGGAACTGCTCCCGGGCGCCTTTTGGAAAGCGGCTGGAAATGGGAAATTGTACAAGCTCCACGTCGGGCAACGCTTGCGTAAATTGATTGTCAACTGCCAGCAAACAGCGCTGATCGGCTACGATCACAATCCGAAAACCGAGTTGCCTAAGGACATTAGCCAGTGCGATCGCCCCCATCGGACCGTCGTTTTCCGGAGCAGGCGGATTAGCATCAGGAATGTAAAAACCTGTTACAATTGCGATTGTTGTCTCCATGTCCGCAGACAATCCTTCAACCGCGTAGATCAAATGATCATTCGTACAAGTACACAAATTTAACTCATCACATCGGGCAATTCCCCGTTGCCCCGGATCGGTCTGCATGATTGATTGCAATTTGCGCAGGTATATTTTTACATCGTTTTTCATTGTCTATTAATTGGCTGTTCGTTTTCCATTCTTCGTTCCCCGTTTTCCGTTCTCCATTCTCCATTCTCCGCTTTCCGTTCTCCCTCGTCCCATAAAAAAACCCGTCACAATGAACGGGGTATTGACAAATCGATTTGAACTGCGATCAAAAACCATTTTGCTTTTCGACAATTTTATTTAATGGATATTCAATAATCCCTTCGGCGCCGCGATCAATCAGCTTGGGAATAATTTCCCGAACGATTGCTTCATCCACAACTGATTCAACGGCAAACCAGTCAGTGTTATAGAGTGATGACACCGTTGGTGCATTCAAACTCGGGAGCAACGCCACAACTTGTTCGAGATTTTCTTTGGAAACATTCAATTTTATACCAACCAAATTTTCAGCCTTCAGCGCACCGTTCAGCAGCATTGCGATCTGGTGGATTTTTTTTTGTTTCCAGGGATCTTTCATACTGGATTTATTGACGATTAGTTTTGTATTTGTCTCCAGCAACGTATGAATAATTTTCAAATTGTGCGCTTTAATTGTGCTGCCGGTTTCCGTCACTTCCACAATGGCGTCGGCCAGCCCTTCCACCACTTTTGCTTCGGTGGCGCCCCATGAAAACTCCACATTTACATCGATATTACGTTCCGCAAAAAAACGCTTCGTAAAATTGACCAGCTCAGTAGATATTGTCTTGCCTGCGCAATCTTCCAGCGTATTGATACCGGAATTTTCCGCGACCGCCAACACCCATTTGGCTTTTTTCGTACTCGTTTTAGAATAAATTAAATCGGAAATAATGTCTACATCAGCGTCAAACTCCAGCACCCAATCCAGACCGGTCAAACCCACATCGATCGTGCCGATTTCCACATAGTGTGCCATTTCCTGTGCGCGAATCAACGCACAACGTAACTCTTCATCATCGACAGATGGGAAATAATTTCGTGACGATACATTTATTTTCCAGCCCGCTTTGGCAAACAGGTCGATTGTCGCATCCTGTAGACTGCCTTTGGGAATCCCCAATTTTAACACCTGACTCATTTTTTATCTCCATATTTTTCTTCAGGATTGAATACTTTCACTCCATCCACCACCAAATCACCATCATTCACTTTTCGATAAAAACAACTCTTGTATCCGGTATGACAAGCGGCATCACCAACTTGATCGATTTTTATCAGCACGCAATCATCATCGCAATCCACCCGTATTTCCTTAACTTTCTGAATATTGCCGGAGGTCTCGCCCTTCATCCAGAGCTTGCCGCGCGTTCGGCTGTAATAATGTACAATACCGGTTTCCAGCGTCCTTTGCCAGGCGGCTTCATTCATAAACGCCATCATCAGTACTTCACCCGATTGGGCATCCTGCGCAATCACTGGAAGCAATCCGTTTCCCTTTGCAAAATTTAAATTGATCAATATTCGTCCTCGTATTTGCTTTCAAAATAAAATAGTTTTAAAAATAACAAAAAGAATAGATAAATACAAGCATTTATTTGGGAGAGTGTAAATTAGTACTGGCGAGGATAGTATACTTTCAATGCACTTTGCCCTGAAAAATGTATTTGCCACCAAGGACACTAAGACACAAAGAAATGAAAAATGAAATAAGAAATTTTGAAGTAGAACAGAAATGCTTTATTGACATGATACATGGCGGTTAGATAACTAAGAATGGGAAAAAAAAATAAAATCTGAGGCAAATCTAAATGCGATCATATTAAAATGTAGGCATTCTTAAATGAAAAAGGGTACCTTTTAGGCGCCCTTCTTTCTACATTCAGCTTTACAACGATTGCTACTTCTGTTTCCTTCGCTTGATCTGTATTGCACCGATCCCCACTAGACCGACACCTAATAACAGGCATGTTCCGGGTTCCGGAACTACTTGTGTAACAGAAACATTGTCCAGTGCTGGACCATAAGGTGTATTTGTCAAACTCTTGAAATTGAGTATTGTACTTGTGCCGCTCGCGGTAAATATGAACGAATTTGTTTGCCACCCCATATTACTTTTATCTGTAGACGTCACATCAAATGTGAATGTATTGGAAATTCCAGCAACAGCGACTTCCAACGTTTTAATAACACCGGTCGCTTTGTTATCAGGATTTCCTGCCATATCAAATGATACCAGATATTGTTTGCCCAATACGGTGTTGATACTTTGTGAAAGTTGGATACCGCCGGCAACGGCCCCGCTCATATCTAAACTGTATTTACCATCGGAAGCTTGCCAATAGTTATAAATATAATCAATACTGCCGGAATTGACTGTCCAATTATTGATTGCAGTAGCATTTCCCGTACCGGCAGTAAGCGTTTTAAATGAATAACCGGGCGTTTCCGAATAAATACTTTGCTCGAAGCTTCCGTTTAAAATTAAATTTGTCGCGAATACATTCGTAACAAATGCACCTATGCAAAAAATTGCTACAATCAGACCTAATTTTTTCATCTCATTGTCCTTTCCATTAAATTACACGAATACAAATAACTTCAATTACTATACCACTCATTGCATTTTCGACATCCGGTTAATTTTTAAGAACCTATCAATTGAGAGAAAAATTAGGAATAGGAAACTCAATGTAAATGTTGTACGCATAAATAAAGGCCTATTTATAATAATCAAATAAATAAATAGTAACAGAGTATTGGAATGCGACACTTTTTTTATTGTATGTACACATTTTACCGCGGGTGAAATTAGTATATTCTCAATTCTACCATTCGGTGTACTTTTTATCCGGTGGCTGCAATCTGCTTTCGTTAATCTGCCACACTATATTACAAGCTTGTCTATAACATGATTAATTTTAAATTTTATTGATGTTTTTGGAACGAATTAATTGGTATGCATTTTGTAAGTGTAAAAACAATCAATCTACTACCTATAGTACACTAATGGTGAACTTGTTAAAACAAAATTATTAGGAGAGTAACTTACTCTGAACTCGACATAAAAATTTCATTTATTCCTTAACCATTTAAAAACGAAACACTTGACTTTTTACAAAAATTAAACTATCTTAGTTGCAATCGAAGATTTGCAGAAATTAATTTTGAACTATTATGAATGCAAGTTGAACCACGAGCCTTCGACTTCGCTCAGGCTGAAGCTCCATCTTCACAGTGAGCCCTTCGAGAAACTCACGATATGCTCCGTCGAACTGTGATAACTTTATAATTTTCAGGCCACATCAATTTTCAACTTGTCATTCCCTATAAATCCAGCAGGTATATTACGTGACAATTATTTAATTTGCCATTTCACTACGATGTAGTTATATTTGGCTTTCAAAAAAATAGTCTGCCAAAAAATTTAGGAGTCCGCAAAATTAGCTGATTGCAGCTACCATACTATGCGTGATGTAAATCTGGAAATTCGTTTCGATAATCTATTGACTCATGAAGACATAATCGTCAAACGATTTTTCCTGGTCAATTTTCTGAAACCACGGGAAAAACGGACGAATCTTCGATCCTACCTCTGTCTGATCTGGCGCTATAATACTCTTCATATTAACAATAACATCACGATATCTTTAAAATTTCATCCGAACATAATTTCAGGTGTTAATGATGTTCATCATTTTTTTGGGGAAACGACTGTTCTAAAGCAGTTTTGGGCAAGCTATGCACCGTTGCCCAATATTAATCCGTTTATTGAATCATTCACAAGTCGCGATTGTAAAAATCCTAATCTGGCGGCATCGCTTGTGCGCCAATGCAATGACATTCCAACAATCGATAATCAATATTTGTTTTGTTCTTTGAAGGACGAAAAATATTATGATCATATTTTCTTTCCGCTACAAAATATCGAGAATTATTTTGATTTTCAGAAAAGGAAAATGATTATTACGCCCCAGAATATAGGGATAGGTGATATTTTCAAACATCGCTCAATTGGCGATATAAATCCTACCTTTCTCCCGTGTTTTGCCATATGGATTGGGTGGGAAGAGGACCTGCAAACGGAAAGTTTCAAAAGCTTCAATCAAGATATTACTTACGAAGTACGGTTTTCTAATAATTTATCTCGAAACGTCGATAAGAGATTTGTGCAGGTCAGCGAATTGGGTGTTTACTTCTTTCTGCCGCATTCGTATGAACTGGATTCGCAATCATGTAATTACCCCACGGGTGAAAAATACAGCAACGAAGTATTCGAATTGGAACGTTCTTACTCCCAACAACGACTTGAGTATTTCGATGAATGGGAAAAGCTCGGAGTGAAAAGTCAGTCCGCATTCCGTACGCATATGAGCAGAAAATTCTCAGATTATTTCAGAAACAATCTGAGTACCCTGCAATTTTTATTTACCGTTGCTGATCGTGATTCCAGAATAAACGCCAGTATGAATTTGACGATTGCCACGCTTATTATTTCATTACTATGGGAAATCGGGCACGAAAACCTTTCACGAATCACCGTGATGAAATCGCTAAAGTACATCTCACCAGATGCCTTTTGGTTTCTGATGAATATGATGATGTTTTTGGGGGCTGTTCGTGTGTTCTTTTTCAATAGATGGTTTTCAAATGATACTACGGTTAAAGAAAAATGTATTAGTTTCGGTATTGTTATTTACACATTCTACTACATCATCTTTATGATTTTCAATATTGGATTGCACGAATCCATGCAAAATCCAACGATTGCACGATTGAAATCAATTCTATTTTATCCTTATTTTTTTCATCATTTTATTATAGTGTCGGTCGCATTATATTTAGTTAATAAGTTTGTTTTCAGGATCCTCTATAAGAAATTTAAATTACGCATTTTCAGATAAACAGCCGAAATAAAGTGTAAAGGCACTGCATCATGAAAAACAACCTGGACGACAGATCGTTTTCCTTCGGAGAGAGTATTGCTGCAGTAAAAATGAATCCCTCCTATTTTTTCCAAATCGAAGATATGCTTATTCTGAATCGATTTAGTGAAATCGGCAAGTTACCGGAATATATCTGGGCAAATGGAAATATCTATAAACGTTTTTTAGAAATTTTCTACCTTAATACGTTGATTTCTGAATTAACACGCGTGCAGAAGTATATACTTTTCATTCTCCGATTAAGATATCTGAGAAACATTACTAATATGGATTATAATCAATTCATTATTTGTGAATTAATCAAACGGCTGGTGGTAACGATCGAACCGGAAAAAACAGATAAACCGAATATCCTTGACTATGGCATCGGTTCCGGCATTTCGCTGGATTGTATGCGACACTTGAAAATTGATGATCAGTTCAAATTAGTCGGAACTGATATCTGTACCGATGCACTGAAGACATCAGGAGAGAAAGGCATAAAAACATTTAAGTGGGATTTAAGTGATAATATTAAATCTAATTGTTACGATGGAATCATCAGTTCATTTGTCTTCGACTTCAACATCACACTGCCGGAAATTAAAAAATTGTATCGTATCTTAAAACCTGGCCGCCGGCTCGTTCTTAATATGTACAAGAAAGATATCCCCAATGTGGAACGAGTGAAGAAAAATCTGATTACCGCCGGATTTGACATTAATTGCGAACGCCTCATTGTGGATAATATCGGCGCAGATGTTGATCACAAATATGAAAAAATTATTATTGCCGAGAAATTATAGTTAAAACAAGCAAGAAATGCCCCATTTCCATAAAATTACATTTTTCTGATTGTATTATTATCAATTTATTGATATATTAGTTCTTCGAACATGTTCGTTAAAGTAACATGGGGAGAGCTACTTGGAAACAACGCTTAAACATTGCACACTACAAAATCTTACCTACGGAACAATTCTATCTAATGCGGAATTAATTGCACAGTTCATCCACAAAAAAACCAGGGCCAAAATTAAATGGTTCGAACAAAACCGGGCCCGAATTGAGTCCCTAAAATTT
Source organism: Candidatus Zhuqueibacterota bacterium (assembly GCA_016931935.1). Classification (GTDB taxonomy): domain Bacteria; phylum Zhuqueibacterota; class Zhuqueibacteria; order Thermofontimicrobiales; family Thiofontviventaceae; genus Thiofontivivens. Next base: position 23,688 of record JAFGDW010000261.1, read on the forward strand.
AATACCTGGCAGGAGAAAGTACTCACGCTGTTTTATCAATTTAATTTAAATATTGATACTGAACGATTCGGCAAACGTGTGTATCAGGATAGCGCGTGCATGATTTATGACTGGCAAACAGAGTGCCCGATTCTCAACAAATGCAATGAAGAAGGAGTCGATACATTGAATGTATGCAACGTGTTATTCCATACCCAGTATCAGGTGTTACTCTCACTGATCGAACCCGGCCTTGTATTTAATCGCGATTATGAACGAATCCGCCCGTATTACCATTCATGCCGCGAAATTATATATTTCCCCCGGAAATACCCGGCACGTCGCATGAATGTCCACGAACGCACCATCATTCCTGAATTGGACGTACTAAACAAATTTTGACTAAAATCAAACGATAAAAAATAAATAAGAGTTTCAGCGACAACGTGCCACGCACTTTCAAAGTGCGTGGCACGTTTATGTTATATTTCATTTTTATGGCCTGTTCGGCGGGACTGGCAAATCCGTATTGCCCGGTTGTTCCGAAGCGGTATCTTCTTCTGAAAGAATGGCGTACGCGGAAGCCAGCGCAATACCGCCAGCAGCAGTCCAGGTCCACCATTTTTTATAGAATGGCATGTGCTTTTGTTGAAGTGTTACACGAATCGTATCAGTTGTCGACGGGAAGACGGTCGCAGTCCAGGGAGTCTCCAGATAGCCTTTTTTATTTAAGCGAATATCGTATATTCCAGTTAACAATGGCGCTACGAGTTGGGGCGTGTTTCCCTGATATTGAACACGATTGCGGGAGTCATAAACAATAATAGTGGCGTTTTCCGGCACAGAAGTGATGTAAACCGAACCAATCATTTCGTTGCGTACACCGTCGAACCGTTTCACCAGATCCGGCGGTATTTTTCCGGTATCCAGTTTCAATGTCGGATTGATTTCCACGGCCTTACGGAAGGCATTTTCAATCAATTCGGACGAATGCCCGGCACGAGCATGACTGAATCCGATATAAACATAAGCGGAAAATATATCATCGCGTGACAGAGCATTGTTGGTAATCGTGTTTTGTAATTCAGCGATTGCCTTATCGAAATCAGCTTTCCAGAAAAGCTGCACGCCCTCCATAACACCTGAATTTTGCTTGCCCTGAGCCAAACCGTCATTCGATAAGTTCATTACAGAAAGAAGCAGCACGTTCGCAATTGTCAGATAAATTCGTTTTTTCATATTTGCTCCGGGAGTCGTCTATTTTTCAAAATACTCATTTTGTATTTCTAAAAGATGTTGCCGATGGTTATAGGCACTCATTTATTTAACCAGAATCATTTTCCGCGTCATCACATAATCACCGGCTTCGATCGTACACAAGTAAATTCCTGATCCGGCATTCTGATTGTTGATGTCAAGCCCATCCCAAACCGCATGATAATAACCGGGTTGCTGGACTTCATTCAGCAACGTTTTAATTCGTTGTCCGCGAATATTGTAAATAGTCAGTTTGACCAGGCCTGTTTTGGCGATTTGATAGGAAATGCGCGTCTGCATATTGAACGGATTGGGATAATTTTGCGACAGTTCCGAGCGCGTCGGCAACATCGGTAAATCATCGTCAGTTTCATCAATGTATGCCGGAGTGCCGATCACCAGTTTGAATAATCGTGTGGTCTTGCCCACTCCGGTTGGAAACGAATAGTGCGATGACTTGCGTGCATCCATTTTTACCATGCCGGTCAAGTCCGATAACATGATGTCATATTCCGGAAGAAATACAGCAATATTATCAATTGCCAACGTCACATCCGCGTTTTCAATATTCGATTCAACCTGAAACTGCCATACTGCCCCGGTGCCGATATCGGGACGAATATCCGTAGCGAATCGGCCCGGAAATTTCGTCCATTCCGGGTGAGGGAAATAGATGGATACGTACGATCCCATTGGCGGTGGTTCGACATAATCGCGATTGTCCCAATCAATTTTTGCATCGACAGCACAACCAATTCGGTTAAAATTATCGCGCGCCTGTTGACAGCTCGCAGCTAATGTAAGGTGCCACAGCAAACCAGCACTATCTTTTTCAAGTGGTTTCGATGCACCGGGACTTGCCTCTACAGGTTCAACAGCAACTACAAGGTCATCTTGATCGGTATAAATTGAATAACCTTCCCCCGGCTCAAGCTGTGATATTTCCGTTGGTAGCAACCAGCCGTTTTCATACGTATAAGGTCCTGAAATATCCGACATATTCCCGGAACTCAATGATACGCTGCTCCAGTCCACTGCAAAATTAAACGGATTGCCGATATCATTCCATCCCTTAAACAACGGGATAGTAAACGTCCGGTTGGTCGGAACTGACATGCCCGGCCCGCTGTCAATAGTCTGATTTGAGTCTTTTACAATCAGCCAAAACGCTTTGCCCGGTTTAAAATCACCCGTTGATGGAAACTCGTTATAGCTATTTGCCTGAGAATTGAAATAAAACAGTCTCCATTTCTTCCGATCATATGGCCCTAAATCGTCTTCAAGTACAGCATGGGGCGAAGGATCGTCCATTACAAGCGGAAATGAAATCATGCGGAAAGCTTTTTGGTCACTGCCGAACGGTTGCGGACTGTCATTCGCAATGCCCTGATGATTTTCATCATCAATTTTCACAGGAATATAACCGGGCGGCAATACCGGTGCATAAGCACGGCTTAAGCCATCGGATGCGCTTAAAAAATAATCAACTCCGCGTTCAGTCACTATCTCGCCCGGAATAATGGCAAAAAAGGTCGTATCGTCGAGCGCAACTAAATCTGTACTCAGGAATGTCCGTTGTCCGCCTTCACGATACGATAGTAACGATTCAACAACGCGATTTTCATCTTTTATCACAGCCGTAATCGTGATACCCTGTCCCACAACTACGTCATTCATCGATTGAATTGAAATCGCCGGCGGCGTAGCATCGAGATTGATGATTAATTCCGATGAAATCGCTTCATTACCGGCGCTATCGCGCAGTGTTGCCTGCAATGCATATGGACCGTCGGCTGCCTGCGTAACTGCCAATGGGAATTGAATTGTTTTATTTGCACCGGACGCAATTTGGTTCAGCGTAATCGGATCGCCCAGGCCGGTCGCCATCAGCGTGGCGCTTGCAGCACGAGATTCACTGAATTGTAAACTAATGTTGATTATTTCTGTGGAATCCTGATTGAACCAGTTCGTTTCATATGCTGGAGACAGTGCCGAGATTTCCGTAATTACAGGCGGGGTAGCATCCCAGCGGAGTATGACATGTGCAAAATTTTGGAAGTTTGTATTTCCACGGCCATCTTCAAGCCAGAGAAACAGATACTGACCATCCTGTTTCGTGGCGGTAATTTCCAGTGGCAAATTTGCCGGCGCTGTGCCGGTCGTATCCGAATCGGATGATGGGACTGAGTTTAACTTATATCGACACCGAGTAATCCCACTGGGATCGGGTGGATTCGACCAACTAATTTCAAAATTAGCGCTCTTCTGCCAGTTCCCGGGATTGGCGCCATTCACCAGTACATTTTGTGGCGCAACCGGCGCTGCCGTATCTTTGTACAGCGTGTCAACAACAGTAACGGTTTCCGCGTTTCCCGTGAAAGCTTCCTGATTTTCGAGTTGGTCAGTAGCAGCCGCTTCAAATGCGTACATATTACCGTGCGTTCCTGTAAACTGCGCCGAAGTCCCCTGATAATCGGTCAGCCAATTGCTCCATTCCCCATTATTTAGTTTGAAACGCACATTGTACTTGCCCGAAAGCCCGACGCCTTCGCCATCGCTTCCCGAACCTTTCCAGTCAATTGTAAATCGTACCGTGGCTGCGGTATCCGGGGACGAGGCGATTGTTCCCGATGGCGGCGTATGATCCAGCCGAACAGTTGAGATATTACTACTTTTATTTCCGGCGCTATCAGCAATGATGGCAGCCAGGGTATATGCGCCATCCGCAGCAGTTTGAATATTCGTTTGAAACTGTAGTTCCTGATCCAAACCCGATGGAATATCCGTTCGAGTGGCCGGCTCAGCCAGGCCGTTTGCGTCAAGCAAAACAGTTGCAGCATGAAGCTCGCTATAGGAAATGACGGACGTAATTGTATGGGTTGAATTCTGATTAAACCAGTTGGGTGCAAAATCGGGATCAGCAACAAGAATTGTGTCGATTATCGGGGCAGTTGCATCGTACCGCAAAACAGTAGTTGCAAAATTATGAAAATCGACATTCCCTAAATTATCTTCCAGCCAAAGATAAAGCCGTTCGCCGTCTTCCCGGTTCGCATGGATCGTTACTGGCGCAACGCCGGACGCAGTACCTGAAGTATCGTTGGTGGCAGCGGGCGCTGTGTTGAACTTGTAGAGACAACGCTTTATCCCGCTGGGATCCATCGGATTTGTCCAGCGAATCTGAAACGCATTTTCCGATTGCCATGGACTGGGATTGCTGCCACCGGCTGTCAATTGAATCGGCGCGGCTGGCGCATCCTGATCCTGCGCGGTGGTATCGACAGACACGGTTGCTTCAGCAATTCCCAGAAAAGGTTCGGCATTGCCAACATTATCTTTCGCCCGAACTTCGAACGAATACTTATGACCATGACTTCCTTGATATGTCGTTGCTGTATCCTTCGTATCCATAATCCAGTCAACCCAATTACCATTGTCGATTTTGATCCGGGCATCATATCCAGCCACTCCAGCGCCGGTATCTGTTGATTGGTTCCAGGAAACGGTAAACAGGGTAAGCGTGCTGGTATCAGAAATCGCGAATACGCTTGCATTTTCCGGAGTAGTACTGTCTAATCCAATGTTCAACGATTCATCAGCTAAATTTCCGGCGCTGTCTTGCAATGTTACAGAAATTGAGTAGGTACCATCGTCAACATTGCTAACATCAAAATTGTATGCCACAACCTGATCACTTCCACCTGGCAAATCCTTCACAATAATTTGGTCATCTGCAAATTCAGCATCAAGAATCATTCGCGACATATGTAATTCGTCATAGTTAATATGCAACCCGATTTTGGACGAATTTGTAGGATTATACCAGTTCGGTCGGAAAGTCGGAGATTGAGCTACCAAACTATCGATGTGTGGTGGAGTTGCATCAACAATGAACCGCCATTTCAGGGAGAGATTGCCAGCAGCATCCGGATCAAACGCGACCACATCCCACTGATATTGTCCGTCTGCAAGCTCTGTAATCGGGGTGTACGTCATGATGCCGCTTCCCTGACGCACGGGTGGCGGTGGCTTAAATCCTGCCGTATCAAATGAGGAATTATAAATCCATGTATCATTACCGTAAATTCCCACCTGGAAATGAAGCAAATCATCATCCTGATCAGGCGGGATCTGCCAACTTAACGATGGTGCAGGATCCGCAACAAACGCACCGGATAGGGGTGAAACAAGAACGGGTGATTCCGGAGGTGAATTTACGATCACAGTATTCTGATTCTTTAAAATCGTGATATTCTTCGCATCATAATTTGCGACCGCAAGATCAATATCGCCGTCACTATCCATATCCCCACCAAATACATATCGCGGCGAGGAGTCCGTTACATAAAAACTATCAAGCGAAAAATTACTTCCCTGGTTATTTTTAAAGACCATAACTGTGGTGGAAAGAAAATTCGCTGTTGCCATATCCATATCATTGTCGTTATCCAAATCAGATACGTATATTGATCGCGGCTCCCGTCCCGTCGCATAAAGCGAATTTTTCGCAAAGCTCCCATTCCCCTGATTCAGCAATACAAGCAGACTATCCACACCCCGACATGTGACAATTAAATCCGGAGCGCGATCGTTGTTTACATCGCCGGCAACGAGATAGTGTGGATTACTTTGCGCACTGCCGCTGCCATAGGTATTTTGAAACCGGAACGATCCATCACCATTATTCAGAAATACTGAAATTTGATTTGATTCCAGATCTGCTGTGGCAATATCCATACTTCCGTCCAGATCAAAATCTCCGCAAGTTAACGTTCGCGGCCCTTCACCAACACCATAGGTATTATGAAACGTAAAACGTCCGTTCCCGGTATTCAATAAAATTGAAAAACTGTTTGTCTCGCGATTCGCCGTTGCCAAATCGATTTTGCCATCCCCGTTAAAATCGTTGGCAGCTATAAAGAAAGGATGCTCATCCGAACTGTAGGTATTATCCAGTAAAAATTCTCCCTGCCCATTATTTAATAATACTGATATGTTATATGAATCGGTGTTTGCTGTAGCAATATCCAGGTCGCCATCCTGATCGAAATCCGCACCACATAGCGAGCGGGGAGTTGTACCAACTGTAAGCCGTTGTGTTTCGGATAAAATTCCATTGCCATCATTCAAAAAGATAACAAAATTATCGTAACTCATAACTTGAACACACGCCAGGTCAATATCACCATCCTGATCCAGATCACCGCCATAAATAGATTGCACACCGTATGTCGTGGCATAATCCGCATCTTTTGAAAACTTGCCACTGCCTCCTGTTGCTGCAATGGTAAATGACCAGACAAAATTGGAATCGGAATTACTCGCCCCGACGGTTCGAATTTTAGGTGTCAATACAACCGTTACCTGTTCACCCGGGAAAAAATCGGCGTTGGGATTGAAAATCGCGGTTTTTCTAAAACTGTCATATTGTATTAATCCATGGTGATAGCCCGATTGGCTGGCAAAAACAACGACCGTGCTGTCATTTAGGCTTGAGTTATCGACAGCAGATGCAAAAACGATTTGAATGAGCGTATTACTGGCTATCCCCGTTGCATTTGGTTGAGGAGATACTCGCACCAAAGCGCCGTCCCATTGTGCAAGTACTGCATCGGCAGACAGAACCATGACACAACCCAACAGACAGCCCAATAAATACCGTATTAATTGCTTCATCACTATTTCCCTGTTAGAAAATTGATTGTACAACAGTGAGTGTACATCTTTTCGAAATCCAAGAATATAAGCGACCAGTTGAATGAATCGCCTTCGACTATGCTAAATACATAGGTGACTTTACATCAATCAAACTTATAAGAGCAGCGTTTTATTCAAGCATAACAATCGTGTTGTCACCTGAATCTATCAAAGGTGATATGTCAATCGATCATATTCACCTATTGTCGACGACACTGTTCGCGTCTTGCAGCATCACAACACTTTACCAGTATGAGACGGTGGGTTCAGCCAAAAATCAATCAATTCTTGACTGAGGTATGGTTGGAATCTAAGGCAATAATCCTTTATCCGGGATGAGGTTAAACTGTACCTGTTTCACAGTCGCTTTTTCAACGTAAATAGTAGTATCAGTTGGAGAACATGAAAAGTTTTCACGTTTAACAGATACCACATGTTTTCCCACAGGAAGTTCAATTTTTAACGGTGTTGTGTTATAGTCGCCCAGCTTCCAGAGCTGGTGATCGATATAAACATAAGCGAAACCGTATTCGTGCGCATTGGCTAATGTAATCGCTAATTGGCCGTACTGTTGTTGGAAACTTCTGGCAGGTGACAAGCTTTTTTTTGTGGATTGCGTCCGTTTTTTCGATACTGGTTTTGTTTTTTTCACCGTATGCGTTGAAGATATTTTGGGAGACGCAGCCGCATTTGAAGTCGTTCGCATAATTTTCTGACTTACCGAAGCTGACGCTGGCGAATTCACGGTTTTTAAATCGACCGACGGCTGACTATCTTGTGTTACCTGAAAATTAGCGACCTTCAACGTATTAGTTATATCAGGCTCATGAATATTTTCGGATGCTTCAAATGTCGTATCAGCGAAATTAAATGATTCGATCTCACGTATTTTTTCAACCTTTTTGGCAGGCGATTTTAAGGACCACAATGATATAGCAACAATAAAGCCCAACGCGATAACAAATAAAAACGTCTCTCCTTTCCTTCGAATAAAGAAATACGTTCGGTACCTGAAATTCACAATTTTCCTCCTTTATAAATTTTTGGGTACCCCTCACATATTTGTCGCATTGTTATACTTGCCTTTTTAACAGATTCAAATATTGAATTGGTAATGCTACTGACAAAATCGTATTTATTCTAAGATGTTTGATAATTATAAATCAGAGAAATACATTCCTATTCGTAGCGCAGGAAATTAATATTAAGTAGTTCGCAAGAGATTGTGTATTCGACATCTATGTAGGTTATTATTGTTCATTTTTTTTAACTAAACAAAAAAAATCAAGTTCGCGAATTTTTCTATTTCTGACAAAAGTAAAGCATGTATTTTATATATCAGAAATCATGCAATATGAATGCCAAATTAATAAACCAGGATATCGTTATAATATTACTGCTATTAAAATAGAACAATCAAGTAACATCAAAAAATATTGCTTGATGAAACCCAATATGTGGTGAAGATGCCAATTCACCTTATTTAAAATGAATCAGATTGTTACAGTCATTACTTCATTAACAAAAAATACAATTTTAAACCAAATAAAACAACTGATTTTTACAATCGATCGGTCAACCGAGATTTTTAGTTGCACATAAATATTGTCACATTTTGGTATGGCAATTAATCGTCTCAAAATCGGCCACATAAAGACTGATTCCCGTTTATCGAACTTTATTTCTCTCATTTCAGGAAACTACAGCCGAATTGTAACCAACACTCAACGCCTGCACTTTGAAGATACTGATAAGATGCGGAAATCTGACAGGATAGCAAATGTTATCCGGATTGCGGTATTATGGACTCGCTTATTTATCACTGGGTGGCGATTTGACTCATTACGATAAATATTTAATTGACTATCAGGAATTTGACGTGACACATGAAACCGATTACAGTGTCCCGATGACCGATCACTATCTATCGTCTCACTTCTCACATCTGACATTTCACGTCGTTATGAGTTACTTTTGTAATGCGTTTGCGCAACATCGCGCAAACGTTGCGCTGCCTGTTCGGCAGTAATGTCTCGTTGGGGATTGGCGAGCATTTCATAGCCGACCATAAATTTTTTAATCGTCGCCGATCGTAATAATGGCGGATAAAAGTGCATGTGCAAATGCCATTCGGGATGATCGTGCCCGTCGGTGGGGGCCTGATGAATTCCGGCGGAATATGGGAAGGATACGTTGAATAAATTATCGTACATGATGGTAAGCTGTTTGTAAATGTCAGCAAAGGCGTTGCGCTCATCATCGTTCAGTTGCAGCAGATGCTGTTTGGATTGTCTGCTTATAATCATAGCTTCGAATGGCCAGAATGCCCAGAATGGTACCAACGCGACAAAATGCCTGTTCGACGTTACGATACGCTCCTGAAGTTTAACTTCCAATTCAAGATAGTCGCCGAGTAATGTGGCTTGGTGTTTTTCCAGATACAACCGTTGTTTTTCCGACTCTTTTGATGGTTCGTGGGGAACGCACGCCTGCGCCCAAATCTGGCCATGGGGATGCGGATTGCTGCATCCCATAATGTCCCCTTTATTCTCAAAAATTTGAACATAGCTGATATAATCAAGCGCTCCCAATTCTTCGTACTGCGTTGTCCACACATCGACAACATTTTTAATAGCGTTTACATCCATTTCCGGGATCGTCAGGTCATGCCGGGGCGAAAAGCAAACGACCTTGCACAAGCCACGCTCACTTTCCGCTCGCAGCAAATCACCGTGAATGTATTCACCTGCAGGAACATCGGGCACCAACGCACTGAAATCGTTTGTGAACACATACACATTCGTGTAATCGGGATTTTTCAATCCACCGGCGCGTTCGTTACCCGGACACAGATAGCATGTCGGATCGTACGACGGCCGCTTTGTTATTGGCGGATTTTCAACCTTACCCTGCCAGGGACGTTTGGTGCGATGCGGCGATACCAGAATCCAATCGCCGGTCAAGGGATTATAGCGTCGATGTGCGTGTTCAGTGAATTGAAATGTTTCCATTGGGATTAAAATCCTTTGTAAAGTTCCACTTTCGAAAAACATGCTATCCAAATATAAAAAATATTTTCAGAAATACAAGCAATCAATTGCTCGTCGATTGACTAATAAAAAACGCGTTACAAAAATAACGTCGCGGAATTTTAAGTTCCTTCTGAATTATTGTTTCTATTTTCCTGTGCTGTCACATTTCGACCAGGTAACTTTGATAACGATATTACTATCCGGCATTGTAAATGAACGGTCATTCGCTGAACAATCAGCAGGCAGGCTTTCTGGAATATTCCCGGTGGTGAAATTGTAGGAGCCGTGTGTGTTGGCTGGAAGGTAGGTAAAATAGTAGTAATCGCTACTATCTATTGGCGCCATTGACATTTTGCCATTAAGAAATGAACCGGAAATAAAAACGCTGTCCGATACAGTCAGGCTGGCCATATTAAGTGTAAACGAGATTTTGTGGGCGTCCAAATTTTCATAAAAGCGCGGCGATGGCCAATTGCCAGCGCCATCTTCCATGAAATTATTATTTTTCGGATCAAAAAACGCTAAATGATCATGCGATGATCCCTGTCCCCAGGGCGTCCGGCATGGTGTGGATAGCCAGGCCGGCTCCCAGAAAATTACACCAATGCCACCCGGCCGCATCACAGCGCGTGTATAATCGACCATATATTCCAACTGTTTAACTGGTGAGACCGGCAGGTATGCCGGATCAGCGGTGCGAACGATATTAATCAGACTATCGAAATTTTCCGTCGACCATGGATAAGCGGTTTCCACGATCATGACTTTATAGACGGGAAAAGTTGTCACCAAATTACGGATCGTGGTTTCGAGCAAGGGAATGTTACCTTTGTGCCAGGCATAGTAATAGGAAAATCCATAAATATCAAAATCAGTAACGTCACTGTCTATCAGATTTTGGAAAAACCACTGATGGCCATTCAAATCACCCGTAAAGTGTACGACAATTTTGGTATGTATTGCGCTTGTTGCTCCAACCTCGCGAACAGCTTTAATGGCAGCATTGAACAATTTCCCGTGCCGCGCCCAATCATTGCTGATCGTGCGAACTGGCTTGTAATCGCCCTCGCTGGCGATATGATTCATGATACCACCGTTAGTTTCATTACCTATTTTGACGAAATCAGGCATCAAACCTTCACGCTCTAACTGCGTCAATACATGCTTTGTATAATTATAAACAGAGTCTTTCAGTGCTTCGGCATCATCGGCGATACCCAGCCAACGGTGTGGCACAAGCTGCCGGCCCGGATCGGCCCAAAAATCAGAATAGTGGAATCCCAACATGGTTTGCATTCCCGCAGCTTTTGCGCGCCGGAGTGTTTCCTTCACATCTTCCAAATCGCTGTAGAATGGTTTAACGCCTTCAGGCTGCTGAAGCGGACGCTGCCACCACGCCGGATCGACCCACAATCGAACACGCGCCAAATTAGTGCCATGACTAGCAAAAATCTGATACACATCTTTAGGTGCGTCATTCTCTTTAAATACGGCGCCACAATCTTCCATTTGATTAACGTAGGAAAGATCACAGCCGAAATAGAATTGCTGGCCTTGAACAGATAATGCATTCAGCAAGATGAGGAGTATTATATTAGCTATGGTCTTCATAGTACCTTTCCCAATAATTGAAAGGAAATATATAAAAATAATAAAAAACCATTGAACACGGATGTGACAGATTGAACGGATTTTCACGGATTAAAAAAAATTCATAAGAACAATCCGTTGATATCCGTTTTATCCGTTCGATCCGTGTTCCATTTATTTTACCATCTCGTATATTTATCGAACACCTGAATCACCGGCAGCGCATTACCATCATCATCGAACATACCGCGATTGCGTAATCCGCCTCCGCCGGGGCGTGGCATGACCGCGGGTTCCCACCAGAAAATGCCTTTGCCGCGGCCGTCAGGAATGCTGAGCATGATTTGCTGTACGGCGTCGAGGAAGTCACGTTGGCCTTCCGGAGTTTCCGGGAATGGCGCCGGTTTGTCTTTGTATTCAGTCGATCGCCAGCAATACGCCACTTCTACCAGCATGATATTTTTCTTATATTCACGCGCCATAAAATGTAAAACATCACGCATATCGAGCAACGAACCATGCCACCACGGGTAATACGACTGGCCGAGCACATCGCAGTTGACGCCCCGGGCAAACAGATTGTCGAAAAAATATTTCGTTGCTTCAAGATCGCCAACTTTTTCAATTTGAATCATGATTTTGGGTCGCGATGATTCACCGCCCCCTTCTTTGACGCCGCTAATACCGGCTTCAACTAATTCAGCAAAATTGTCCCATTTCTCGGGCAGCTTGCCATCGGGCCAGAGCATGCCGTTAATCACTTCATTGCCGATTTGCACCATGTCGGGCAAAACACCGGCCTCACGAAACGCAATAATGCAATCGCGTGTGTATTCAAACACCGCATCGACGAGTTGTTTATGAGAATAGTCCTTCCATGCTTCGGGAACCATCTGCCGCGCCGGATCGGCCCAGGTATCGGAATAGTGGAAATCAAGCAGGAATTTATAGCCACGTTCTTGCGCCTGTTTCGCCGATGCAATCGTGTATTCGAGATTATTGGGCAGCGGCCAGCGACTGTTCGCCGGATTATGAAATAATCGCAGCCGTATCCAGTTATACCCATGATCTTTGAATATCTGCAATCCGTGCTTTGCTTCACCGTTATCTTTAAATTTTACGCCGTTGTCCTCGGCAGCTTTCAGAAATGAGAGATCGGCGCCAATGGCATAATCGGAGGCGCCGGCGGCCAGCGCTTGTTTGGCTGATACAATTGTGAACAGAATGAGAATTGCAAAGATATTGAATATGCCTGTTCGCAGTCTATATTTCTTCACATTTGTTTCCTACTATTTCTTGCTACTACTATTTTTAAAATAGTTTCATTCCGGTTTTCAGCCGGTTTTTGGCAGAAATACTGGTATCAACGTGCTCGTGATAGGGCTGATAATTGAGACGATTACATGAATTCAATTTTTGACGATCGTAGTCCAGACATACTGGACGGAGACCGTCATAGCCTGCATTACGCCGGAGACCGGCGTAACGATGAGTTTTAGCAATCCATGCAAATGCTCCGAAGGCGCATCCGCCTTTGGCATGATCCGTCGCATCCGTTAAATCCGTGTTCCATGCTTCATAACGTCACTTTTCCCCGCCGCTCTTCAAGCTGCCGCCGTGTTTCACTGGCATGCTCAGCAGTAATCGGATAATATTTCAACGCAATGATGGCAAACAACGCGGTAATCGCCGGCGCGCCAGATAAAAACAAGCGCATAATTAAAAACGTTTTCGGGTCCTGATTTCCGCCAAGCTCAGCATTGAATCCAGCCAGCCAAATACTGAAGCCAACGCCCAATGCTGCCAGCGACAGAGCGGTTTTCTCCAGCCAGGTGAACACCGCGCCGAACACACCTTCCCGACGTTTGCCGAATTTGAGTTCGTCTTCATCACAAATATCAGCCATCATCGATTCCAGCAAAATTTTCACAGCCACCCACATCGGACCGCAAAGCAGCGGATCGATCAGTATTATCGGATCGATTGCCACCGAGCCAGCATAATAAATATGATGACCGGGCGTAAAAATAAACCATTTCATAAAACCACCGAATACGGTAAGCGCATACACAAAATACAGCGCGGCCTTTTTGCCGAATTTGTCGGCAATCCCGGTGATAATCGGGATGAATGCAAACCCGACCACCGCATACCCCGATGACAGCAAACCTTTCCAGATGCTGCCCAGCGCAATGTCTCCGTTCGCCATGTAATAGATCATCACGAAATGGTCGATATTGGAGGCGAGAATTCCAGCCAGCACATTTAAAATAATAATGCTGACCAAAATCTGAAACGCCCGGCTGCTGAACGCCTCCTTCGATGTCGTGAGCAGTTTGACTTTTTCCTGTTTTTCGGTCTTTTTTTGAAATCGCTCTTTTACAAAAATGCCAGGAATCACACCGATGCCCGCCATAATTATTATCCCTACCAGCCAGGTGACAATAATAATGCCTGTCATTTCCACTTGCTGGCCCTCCGGAATTTTTGAGACAAAATAGGCCGAACTGATCACCGCCGCCAACGGAATCAGCCATTCATACAGAAATTCCGCCAATTTATGGAAAAACGCAACATAGGCCATCACTTGATTACGCTCGTTATAATCGGGCGTCATTTCATAGGTCAGCGCTTTGAACGGTACAGCAAATACCGTATAGCAGGTGTAAAACAACAGTTGCATCAGGATGAAATAGATAATTTGTGTGGTTTCGTTCCACGCCTGCGGCACCATCCAGATCAGACCAAAAATGAGACCCATTGTAATTGCACCGCCTACAATAAACGGCCGGCGGCGTCCCCAACGCGAGTGAAAATTATCGGAAATTTTCCCCATAATCGGATCGCTGAATGCATCCCAAATGCGCGGGATTGTCAGCGCCACACCAATCCATGCAGCATTCAGGCCGAGGATCATCACATATACAGTGCGCGCCAGCGTGTTGATGCCAATATACGCGAACAGATTGCTAAATCCGCCCACGCCCAGCGCCAGTTTCTCCCGGAATGGTACTTTGACGGCATCCGTATGGTGGACGCGAATCGCGTCTGAGGTTTGTGGTATGGAGGCAGATTCATGTTCCATAGTCGTTCAATCTCCTTAGAATAGAAACTCCATGTCTGGCAAGCCGCAATATGCTTTCATGGCTGGTTTGCGTCAGTAAATCTTTATATTTCCCCTGGGACAGTTGTACTTCCACATCGTTATTTCCATGGTTCAGATAGAATTCGAATTTGTGTTTGTTTTGCTGGCGGGTTACGTGTTCAACACCTTCAGGTAGAAGGTGAATTTCAATATTTTGATCAGCCAGTATTTTACATACAAAATCATGCATGAAATCAGCATCTGGACGGGTGGCAATATAGTACGCTTTGCCCGCGCCAAACTCGTTTTCCGTAACGCAGGGAGCGCCGGCGAAGTAATCATCGCCAAACGTGGCCAGCGTTTTGGTGGTTGTTGCATGAGCGATATCACACCATACGGAACAGGCATATTCGTTTTCAAAGCCGTCGAGGCCAGCGATCATTTTTATCCTGTTGGAGCCATTCAACGGCAACGGATCATATTCTTCCACCTTTACGCCCAGCACATCCGTGAGCGGCCCCACATAACCATTCAAAAACACACCGACATGCTCATCGACGAAACCGGAAAAATAGGTGGCGACAAATGTACCACCATTGGTAACAAATGCTTCAACCGCTTCTTTGAAACCGGGCTTAATCAGGTGCAACAACGGCGCGATGACAATTTTATATTTCGAGAAATCGTAATGTGCAGGAATCACATCCACCGGTACATTAAGTCGATAGAAGGCGTTGAAATAATGTTCCAGTTCGCCGAGATAACTGAGCAACACCGTGGGAAATGGTTGTGTGTTCGACGCCCAGAAAATTTCATTATCCAGCGATTTTCCGCCGGTGCCATATGGACTATCGACCGTCCACCAGGCGTCGTTATCCATGAGAATCGCTACGGACGCATCGATGGTCGAGCCAACAATATCCTGCAATTTCGTTAATTCCCCGCCGAGTGAGGCAATTTCCCTGAACACGCGCGCTTCTTCCCCGTAATGCGGGACCATGCCGCTGTGGTATTTTTCCGTTCCCCTTTTCGATGCGCGCCATTGGAAAAACATCACCGAATCCGAGCCGTGGGCAATTGCCTGATAACTCCACAGCCGCATCTGACCGGGACGTTTGTTGACGTTGATCGGATACCAATCCACCTGCGATGGCGCCTGCTCCATCAACATGAATGGCTTGCCGAGTAACGACCGCATCATCGAATGCCTGAGCGCTGCCCGGCGCCGGGCGTTCGGCTCGAGCGGATTGGGATAGCTGTTCCACGACACCACATCAAGATCATCCTTGAATAATGAATGATCGAACTTACTCCAGTCACCTTCGAAATTAGTAGTGATGGGAACGTCCGGCGTAATTTCGCGCAGCACATTGACTTCTTCCATATACAGCGTATAAAAACTTTCACTCAAAAATCGCTTGTAATCCAGCAGCTTCGCGCCATTGCGGCCGCCAGCGCTGGCCATCGGCGTGTTGATCTGCTCCCATGCGAAATATTTCTCCCCCCAAAACACCGTGCCCCAACAATCATTCAGGCTGTCTAATGTGCCGTATTTTTTCTTCAACCACGCTTGGAATCTATGCTCACAATTTTTGCAGAAGCACATGCTGTTCTTGTTAGCGTACTCGTTATTGATATGCCACAACTTCAACGCACGATGGCCTTTGTAATGCAGCGCCATTTCCTTCACCAGTCGGCGCACAGCTTTTCGGTAACTCGGACTGTTGATGCAATACGTCTGTCGTGAACCCGGAACCACCCGCTGACCGGACTCCCGGACGAACAAAATATCGTCATACTTTTGCGTGAGCCAGTTGGGCTGCGCTGCTGTGGCGGTGCCGAGACAAACATCAATATCATTATCCGCCAGCAAATCCATGATGTTGTCGAGCCAGTCGAATGTGAATGTATTCTTATCCGGCTGCAACAGCGCCCAGGCAAAAATCGCTAAACTGACCATATTGACGTTGGCCTGTTTCATCAGGCGGATGTCATCGTGCCAGACATCTTCCGGCCATTGCTCAGGGAAATAGTCGGCGCCGAATATTATTTTGTTGATTTTCATATTAATCTTTTTAAATCGTTCCGCCAGTGACTGGCGGAATGCATATTGGACGGTCTCCGTCCATTCGACTTTATTTCTAACGGTAATTCAATCTCGCCTATTAAAAATAACATGTCGCAGAGCGACGCAACTGTATTCCGCCGAAGACCGTCGGAACAAGGATTTTACTTACAAAGTCTATTAATCTCATCCAACGTAAACCAACGCATCTCCAACGGCTTTAAGTTCACAAAAGTCGATTTCCCATCCCCGTTAAAAACCGTCGTCGTTACATCCTGCTCCGAATTGTTCATTACCACAAACTCGTCAACTTCAGGATAAAACGCGCAATCGGTGTGGATATTTGAACTGAACCAGCGCCGCAATTCCCCTTCCTTGCCGGATGCCCAGAGAATTGCGCGATGCAGCAGCCGCATATTTTGGCCATTGTGCATATAATCTGCAAAGTACACCGCTTTGCCGTTGCCGAACGTATGGGTTGCCAGGTGCACCGCGTTTGATGTCCCTGCCAACAATTCCGCATCAGAGCTGCTGATATAAACAGATGACGATTCAACGCCAAGCTGAATCGCACCGATAACATCCTTCACTATAAAATGATCACAATTGACATCAGATCGAATATTTTTTGACCAGGCAGCTTTGTGACCAATCTCTTTTTCCACACCCAGCACATCAGCAAGCTGGAAGTAGCGCCCCTGATAGTCGTGCGCTGCAGGGTCGCCGATGCCGATGAAGCCACCACCATTCATGATAAATTCACGCATCCGTTCAATTACAACCGGATCACTCCAGTGATGGCCGCCGCTCCAGGCGCTTTCGGCGCGTCCCCAGTTAATAATCACACCAATATCGTCAGCAATGCCGCGTTGTCGAATGTCATCAAAATTAACAAATTTCACATCCGCCATAAATCCGCTCAGGAATTCAGGCGCATGGCCCTGCGGCCAGTTGTCGTTGTGCATCCAGGAGCGCGCTTTGCCCCAACAATCGAGTATGGCGACTTTTTTCAGAAGCGTGTAAGGTTTCGTCTTTTTTGTGCGGTCAAGAACGGTTCGAAACTCATCGGCCAGATGTTCCACATAATCCAGAAAATCCGGATGCTTGATAGCCAGGTCAAGATAGCCACCAAAGCCGATGCGATCAACACATCGCCGCAACAACGCCCGGCGCACATTTTTCCACCACTTCTTGCACTCCTTCACCGGATCGCCATCGTCTTTGAAGACCGGCTCGTCCTGCAAATTGACTTCGAAAAAGTAAGGATAGAGCCGGACTTCTTTAATAAAATTACCCGGCACATCGGCAATACGCCGCAGCTCAACGCCGCTCAGGCAGGGGCCGACAATGCCGTCGAAACCGAGCTCTTCGAAACCATCCAGATACGGCTCGGTGCCGATCCAGTGGTCGCAAAAAAACAGAATCGCTTTTTTGCCCGCAGCATGGACTTTGGCCACGCACTGCTTGGTGTAACTGCGAACAAATTCCTGGACAAACGCCATCCAATCGAGATAGGGCTGTTTGGGAATCCGGTCGGTAGCGCAATAATAGCCCTGATCGACGATGTCTTCACTGCGCAGCCGATAGCCGAATTTCTGTTCGAACTGATCCAACGCCAACGCGCTCATTGCGTCGAGATAACCGCTCCAGTCGAGATACAGCGTTTCCCGGTTCTCGCCTTTTATCAACGGGAATTGGTAGAACATCGATGTGAACCGCACATAATCGGTATTTGGGTGCGCAGCCAACCAGGTGTCCAGATACTGCAGCAAATGTGTGCCTGTTTCCGGCTGGCGCGGATCCACGCCCATTTGATGCTCGCCCGACCAATTGTTGGTGATGTAATTGTACATCGATGTGGTTTCCCAAATCTGGTAGACGAGAAAGTTCACGGTATAGACATGCCCCATTCGCGCGGTGTGAACAACCACTTCACCGGATTGGTTGTGAAAATCCCATTTATCAGGATCAATCACTTCACCTGTCGCTCGGTCGATCACTTCCCAATACTTTTTCGCAGCGTGTACATTATCAATCTGAAACTGCTCGTTGCTGTACCCTTTTTGAATAGCAATTTTCAACTCGCCGTCCCGCTCTGCAGTCACCGGAAACGACATCAAAAATTTCTGCTGGCACTGATCGGGATGCGATTTTGCCCATTCCTGATCAACGCGGATCAGGCAGATCGTTGAATATACGTCCGGCCCCATGCTCACAATCTCCGGGGATAATGTTGTGCCATCGCTGTCACGGATGGCATCCACACCCCATTTTTCGATGAACATTTTCACTTCCTTGTCCATGCCTGCTTGTGCAGGGAGCGTGAAATGGCCGGTTCGTTTTTTTGTCTTCATTATATTCCTTAAAAGAATATGGAACACGGATGAAACGGATTTGACGGATTAAAACGGATTTTAAAACATGATTTTTAAATTAAATATCAACGTCACGAATAATCATTTTTCTCCAATGAAAAAATTCGTGTAAATCCGTTCGATCCGCTCAATCCGTGTTCCATTTTTTACTCTTCATCCTTTGCCAAAATATCATCCACCGTATACCGTTTCAGCATTGTTTTGTATTTCCGCTTGTACGCCGCGTACGAAAACAAAATATCCTGTTCTGTGCCTTCCCAGTTGCAGCGGCGGCACCAGAATTCATCGAGTTGTTTATCATACAATAAATCAAAATCGATATCACGAAACAAACAATTGGGACACCGATAATTTATTTTGCCTGTTCGACCTTGAGACATGTCACTAACTCCTGATTAAGTCCGATTTTCTTCGAAATGCCAATCTTTAAATTCGGGGCGAATGAGTAGCCCTCTTCGTAATATCCGCGGCATTTTTCCGACTTCGGAAGCATGCTGACTTTTGTTTGCACATGCGGGATCACAGCTTCGACGCTGGTAATATCATCGGCGGCGAATTCGCGGCAGCGGTAGTCGTAACTCAATTCGTTACGCGCGCCGTCTTTGCCGGCGACCGAAAGCAAGCAACCGGTCAAATCTTCGGGATACTCGGTCGTTCCCCAACACGATGCCAGAAATTCATCAATTTCAATCATCGCATCGGGATCACTCGATTCAATGAATTTGCGACTGATCTCGATTTCTCCGGTATTTTCACTAAATGTGTAGGTAGTGGCAATTTTCACAGTGAGTTTTCTAAATTTAACTTCCACCGGCCTGATATTCAAGATACGGGAACCCGGACCTTCGTCATACGTTCCGGTTGTGCGGCAGGCGCTAAGGTCGACTTCTTCGCCTTGATAACGCACTTTGCAGCTCTTGATTGCGCCTTCGCCGGCATAATGTGTAAATGCGCCGGCACGGTAGCGGGAATGTACAATGTACGGATACGATGCGTCCTGATTGGCTTTTGTCCCGGCGCCGCACGGACGCGTGAGTTTGGAGGCATACGGACGCAAATCGGTGATCGCGCCGCCCTGCTTCAAATCGATCTGCACACGAAATTTGGAGTCGGCGTACCAGAACGCCTGATTTTTGGTGCCGTAAAGCAAATCTTTCCACAGCCCCACCAGCGGCCCGCTGCGTGGTTGATTTTGACGGAACCAGTCGGCAAACTCGGTCATGGTCATATCCTCGACTTTTTCGTCATGTTTCAACTGGCCATAGTACGCGAGAAAATCCTCATAACTTTTCTTGAGAATTCGATAGTCAGCCTCCCAGCGGCCGCCTTTGCCCATCCAGCCCGGCCCGACGTACACAAGATTGTAGCTGAAGCCTTTGTTGAATTTTTTCATCACTTGATACTGATCGACGAGATTGTACATGTATGGCAGCCGGTCACCTTCGTATATCAGGCCACGGATGATGTTTTACGGATGCGTGCCGAACATATCGCCGGCGTTATCCATAATCGCCAGCAAATCACGCGACAGATGCGGCACCGCCACAATGCCGATATCATCGTCTTGATTCTCGGCGATGGCGTGAGTGTTCTGCTTCGATGGAATCCAGGCTGTCCACGGCGAGCCGTCCATCAGCGTGTACCACGAAGAATTGGTGTGCCGGAAAATTTTCGGTCCCTCTTCAAAACAGGTGGCGATGGCAGCTTTAATCATTGGATATTTTTGCTTGATGTAAATAATCAATTCAGCATCCATAAAATACGAGCCGGTGGAGGTCGGATAAAAGCCAAACACGTACTTAAAGCGTTCGATTGAATCAACGACTATCTGCTGTTTCAAATCCATCGGGAACAGCCACATTGCCAGTTCTTTGGATTTGTATTTATCGCGGAATTCCTTGCAGTTCAGGCCGAGAAACGTATGACCGATTTCATCGCCGTATTGAGCGTGATGCTGTTTAGCTAACTCAATGCATTCTTCGTTGTACAGGCTGGAATAGGTCATTTGAATCGTGGTGCGCAGATTATTTTGATGGGCGATCTGCTGCTGCAACTTGAAAATATCCAACGATTCGTTTACAACGTCCCGTTTGCTGACTTCTTCAGTTTGTCCCTCCTGGGCGCTGGTGTCAATGTACTCCGGCACCAATTCGGGGCGGTGAATGACATTGAGGATGAATTTATCCATGAAGAAACTCCTTTCAATCCCGGTTTTCAACTCCCACTCCGAAGACGGAATTTTGACAAGTCGAAATTTATCCACCTTCAAAGGAGAATTTATTTATTTCAACAAAAGCGTTTTTCGAATAGCGACTCCCGTATCCGTCTCCAATCGAATTAAATAAATCCCGGTCACTAGTTCCACGGCATCCCAGCCAACAGCATAATCACCGGAACTTTGCTCATGATCGATCAACGTGGCGACTCTCTGCCCGCGCATATTATAAACCGAAAGTCTCACACGCATCCGGTGATCAATATGATAGCAAATTTTTGTTTGATGATTAAACGGATTCGGATAGTTCTGCTTCAGGCCAAAGCCTCGCGGCGCATTATTTGTGCGGGACGTAACGTTATTTGTCCCGCCCGTTACATCGAAGTAATCCCAATGCAGGGTAGTGTCATGTTTACTCTGAACCAACGATGGCGTAATAACAAGCGTTCGATTTGACTGGCGTTTCTCCCAGCCATTAGATTCGTGATTTTCAATATAAAATAGATATTCCAATAAATCACCAGCCTGCACAGCGCTGCGTGGGATGTAACAGACACCCGACCAGAATGATTCGCCGTTAACGCTGTATTGCTCTCGCGTCAACGATATTTTTGATGTCGTCCAGCTTAAACTGCTGCCGGAGATGATCGAATCGCCGCGTACCGCAACCGGGCCATGAAGTTCGGGATTGAAATAGCCGGATTTAAGAGCATTCCCCATATTGACGCGAAAATAAATCGCTATCGAATCGTTGTGAAGCTCGTAAGGCCGCCAATACTGGTCCCTGACAGTACTATTTGAATTATAGAATTGAAGCTGCATCACTGTGTCACGCTCACCAGCCACCAAAACACGGCGATTTCCCGAAAGGCCATCGACCGGCGTAATGGCGCTTTCCCAACCGAGCCGCTGGTATGTGCCATGATTGATGTCGTACCCCGTCCAAAATTTGAAGGACAGTTCATCGTCGGGATACATCTGAAATGTCGTTTGCCAGTAATCGCCGCCAACATTGTCCAGAATAATATCAGAACTGGCTTCCCAATTAATTTTTTTACCATCGGGCAAAATATCATAGGAAATACCTGATACTTCGCCGCGCAGTTGAACCACGTGCCACGGCTGCAATGTATCGCTCATCGTGGCAGTGTTCAGCCGGACGGTTACATTGATCGGCGTGCCGGATGGCTCCTGCTCATTAAACACCTGCATCGACGAGAGCGCATATCCGTCAAAATCGAACAGGGTCACATTTTCCCACGGTGAACGCAGCTCGGGCACGGAAATATATTCCGGCGCCCAGTAAAACAGTCCCTTGCCTTTTCCGTTCCGTGTATTTCGGATAATGCGCATCAGGTCACGCATGAAGTTGGCCTGTCCATCTATCGAAGCCGGGTAGCCATCGTGTAGTTGACTGGCATTGCTGACAATGTTATTCTGGCTGTCGTACCACTGCAGCGTCCACGGATAGGCGGATTCCACAATGACCAGGTCCTGTTCGTAGCGCCCGGCTAAATCGTTTAAATTGGCTTTGACAGCATCAAGCGTGCCGTGCCACCAGGGATAGTACGATAAACCGATCACGTCAAACTGAACATCTTCAGCCAGGAGATGGTCAAAAAACCAGCGGGCCCCGGAATTATTGCCGCCGCGATCGATATGAATCATGATGCGTACCGAATCGCCATCGGCACAGTTTTCGCGCACGCCACGGATTGCAGATTTAATCAGTTCTCCAAGTTGCTGCCATTGTTGGGGCGTGTCGTAGCTGCCACCAACCCGGCCATCGTTCCAGAGCATACCCGGCGTGATTTCATTGCCGATTTGCACCATGTCAGGCAGAGTTTGCTGCTCGTAAAGCGATCGAATGACATGTTTCGTATACTGATACACGCTGTCGTTAAGCGCTTCGAACGACAAGCCACGCCAGGCCGCCGGTTTGGTTTGCTTTCCTGGATCGGCCCAGGTGTCAGAGTAGTGGAAATTCAACAAAAAATCCATGTCCTGCGCTTTGATACGCTGCGCCATATACAATATTTTGTCAAGATTATTGTAATTTTGTGCCGGTGTGTGCCAGAGTTTCAGGCGGATGTAATTGAATCCCTGATCCTTAAAAATTTGCAACGGGTCAGTAGGAACGCCATTTATGGAGTATACTCCGCCTAAATCTTCAACCTGGGGGATGAAGGAGACGTCTGCTCCTTTAATAAAATTGGTTGATTTCGTCTGACTGAATAATCGCGATGCGACGAGCATTAATGCTATTAAAAACATCCATCCATAACGAATCCATAACTTTTCGGAGATCAACAAGGGCACCTTCTTTGTGTTTTTCATTATTTTCTTCTAATTCTTTTATCACGTTCCGCCCCGATACATCGGTATGGAACGATTTATTCCTTTACTCACGTGCTACACACTTCGAAAGTGCGTAGCACGTTAAGGCTGTACAAACTTTATCGTAACAACGTCATTTTGTGAACCTGTTCAAACGAACCGGCGGTCATGCGGGTAAAATAAATGCCTGATGGCACATTGTTTCCGCGCACATCTTTGCCGTTCCATTGGATGGAGTGGCTTCCCTGGTCCTGATTTCCATTTACCAGGGTATTAACAAGTTGTCCTACTATGTTGTAAACAGCAATCTTCACATGCGATTTTTCTGCAAGCTGATAGTGAATGGTGGTCTCCGGATTGAATGGATTGGGGTAATTCTGATCCAAAGCAAATTGTCTCATCGTTGTTGTATTGCCCGCATTAACAGCGGCCGGTGTCCACATATTGGGGGCGTCTTCGACAGTTAAATCAGTATCCGTCCATTGCAGTAGAGCCAGTGAATACGTTGCCGGCCACGTAATCGCGCCATCAGCCGTAATTTGTGTTGGATGAACATATTGATAATAACTACGACCTTTGGAATTGCCGCCACCGTTTTGGATAGTGCCAGACTCGGAAGTATAATTAACGCGAAAAGCCACATCATACGGAGCAGGCGGCGTTAGATTCATCGTTCCGGTGTACACCAAATTACCATCCGGATCGTCCAGTATGATCGGTGCGCTGTCGTAAATGCCCTGCCCCTGGGTCAATGGCAAGAGACAATCCAGCAGTTGGACCGAAACCGTATCGACTCCCGGACGGAATAATGGATTTGATGGATTTGTTTCTTCGGCTGTCGCCGGAGTCATATCAATATTAAAGGTGACTGCGATCGGAGTTTCAATAACACCTGCTTCCGGAAAACCATTAAAGAATTGATATTCAAAGCCATGATCCCCGGGCATCATTTGATCTGTCGCAGTCGTGAAAGAGTAAATTCGATTCCCTGTGCCGAACGTCGCGGGCGCTTCCCAATAATATAATGGGTCCAAATTCAAACCCGGAATGTAATTCGGACTTAATGAATCCACGCGCGACGCATCCCATGCAATAACAGCCTTGTATTCCATGGTTGCTCCCGGGGCTTTTACGAACGATTCCTGCCCAACCCACAATCCCAAGAGTGGCTGGTATTCCATTTGAATCCCGCTTTCCGGGCCATCATTATACACTGACCACGCTTTAGCGCCGTCAATTACCAGCTTGTCGCCCAGGTTGCGATCAAACAGACCCAGTTTTTTAAGACCGTTGGTATTTATTTGCCAGATCAGATTCGCTGTAACAATATTGCCACCGGATGGTTTTTGATTATTAAAGTATGACCAATGAATAGTAGTATCTTTTGCTGCTAAATATTGGAAATAACGATTGTCTGTTGTTTCCCACACCTCACTTCCGTTTTTCATGAACGTAAATTTGAAATTTTGCCAGGCGCCGGGAGTTAAATCTGCATTTGCTATATAGCCAACACCGGAGAAGAACGATCCGTTATCAATGCTACCGGCTTCCTGCGTGAGAATGACCGGGGTATTCCAGCCGTCATCAGGATCGAGCGGCGCGCCGCCCTGGACTTGCACAGGGCCATCTGCTGTTGCATCGAATTCGTGTGTTTCCATCTGAGCTGCCATATTAACGCGGAAGTAAACAGCGAATGAATCCGGTTTTTCTTCATACGGCCGCCAATACTGGTCCCGACGAGAGTCATTCCCATGGTAAAACTGCAACACAACTGTCGTATCATTATTACCGGCAATGAACCAGCGATTGTCATCGCTACTCACAGGATCAGCCGGATTAATCGGGCCTTCCCAACCAGTCCAGAACAAAGTGCCGTTAGCAGCATCAAAACCCGTCCAGAATTTATATTTCAGTGTCGAACCGGGTGTCATTTCAAATGTGGCTTGCCAGTAATCGCCGCCGACATTTACCAAATTGATGCCGGTGCCGTCATCCCATGTTACAGCAGGCGTAATTTCACCGACTGCTTCGCCCCGGACTTGAACGGTGTGATGCGGCATGAGTGTATCCGGATTGGTCGCCGTGTTCAGTCGCATCGTGACCTGAATAGCATACCCTGTTTCCGGGTAATTGACCACTGCCAATAGCGCAACGACTATTACAATGATGAAAATGTCTGTGTACCATCGATTCATGGTATGAACCTCCTTGGATTAAGAGTTAAATTTGGTGGTTTGTAATTTTATTCTGTCAGTTGATTGTGATTGGTTGAATTGATATTGTACTTATGTCTGTGAATGTCACATCTCCATGATCCTGTTCTGCTGCAAGCGAGCAGGACGGAATCGTACCCCTTCATCAAAGAGGAAAGCTCGTTTCCACAATGAAACAGGAACAGGGTAATGTTCCCCGTGATCAACTCCCATCGCCATCAAAACGCCAACTGTACCGAAAAATGATTAACGCTTCCCAAATAGCGGAATTCCTGAAATGCATACCCAACGTTCAGACTCACGCCGCTAACGGATGGCAGCCGAATTGCACCGCCAAGTGTCATGCCTTTTTCCCGTTCTTCCAGTAACAATTCATTAAATCCGCCTTGCAGAACGACAGCCTCATGGAAACTGGCCCATTCAATGCCGAGATTAATATACTGGGCATTATCGTTGGGATTGACACCATCACAAGCAAACGTGACACGCGATGCATCCGACAGCCACCAATCCCAGGAGACCCCCATCCGCATCATGATCGGTGGATCGAACGAATCGGTATCCATTTTGGCAACGATGTTGGGATTATTGCCTTCATGCGTAGGGGCCACATCAACATACGAATTCAGATCATCACCATCCATTGCCATACGCGTTCCAATATTGGATATCGCCACGCCAAACCGCACATTTTTAAACGGCGTCACGAACATTGTGCCCACATCAAACGCGAATCCCTGGGCAATAGAGTGATAAATCCGTTCCTGAATAAATTTGAAATTGGCGCCAATCGAAAACCGATCAGTCAAGCTGCTGGCAAACGCCAGGCCGGCAGCATAACTGGCAGCATTAAAGGTTTCACCGGTTCCCATCGGCGCATCCGGGGTGGTTACATCCATATCTTCAGATGTCAACGATACGACATTCACCCCCACCACGCCAATACGTTGCACTGGTAACAAAACGCCGATGTACTGAAAATCCAGGCCTGGCAGCCACGGCGAGTGATGGATGAACAATGTTCGTTCGGTTTGCGGCGCAATGTTGCCGGGATTCCAGAACATTGCCGAGCCATCGTCGGCAATTGCCGTGAATGCACTGCCCATAGCGATTGCCTTGGTGCCGACTGGAATCCGCAGAAACGCTGCCGCCGATGTGCCGACTTTTTTGACTTCCTGCCCAAAGCTTACAGCGTGGAGGCTGATGGTATACAGAGCACAGCCGATGAAAATTGTATGAAGGTTAAAAATTCGTCTGTTCTTCATGGTTTTTACCTTTTCTTCTCGTTCCGTCAGTCGCTGCCGGAATGTCGTTGTGGGGCTGTATAAAAAGTCTTGTCAAGCTTCATCCTGAGCGTAGTCGAAGGATGATAACTTACGATAAAATAACATGCTTCGACTTCGCTCAGCATGAAGAAATTATACGAATTTTGACTTTTGATACTGCCTCCTTCTTCATTTTGTCTATTCGTTTCATTCTGATTATTTTTAAATTTTAGTAAATTTTAAATACTGAGCGGAGACCGTCCAGACTGTGTTCCGCCACAGAGCGACGGAACAATTTAAACGATTGTTTCATCACTTTATCACCGCAAATGTACCCGTTTTCTGCCCGATACCCGGCGCGTCAATATGGTACAGGTACACACCATAGGAAATATCCAGTCCTTCGCGGCTAAGAACATCCCAGACTTCGGCGCCGTTTTCGATTGTGGTTTCATGATCCAGCTTGTCCACGAGTGTGCCGTTCACATCGTAAATGCGAATAGTACAAATATTTGGTAAATTGATAAAATGGATTTCCCGCGGGCCGCGGCCACTTCGATAAGTATTCTTCGGTTCCCATGATACAGTGGCAATATACGGATTGGGCACAACACGAATATCATCCAATTCCCGCTTTGCAAGCGATTTCGAGGTCATAGCACCTTTCATGGTGAAACGATAACTATCCTGAGTTAAGAATGGTTTTTTCAAATAAATATTCAACGTGTCACCCGGTGCAGGATTTTCACCGTTGGGTTTCAGGTTCAGATAAATCTGCCATGTATATACAAGTTTGCCTGTTTGATTCGGTTCCAGTAACATGATAATGTCGGTATTGTCTGCGTCACGGGGATCGACGCTTAACCGCCCATCACTGCCATCCAATTCGGCAAAAGCAAATTCAACCGGATTGCCCGAAATTATATTGAATACCTGGAAATTCACCTGTTTGGATGGTAGCTTAAAGAACCCGATTGAGGTATCCTTCGATGCGCTCACGCCTACATCGCCGATAATTACCCGGTAATCGTTCGGACGTTTTTCGCCCTTCACACCAATAAACGTCACCGGTGAAAACACAAACGGATAAATTTCCCCACGATTCCAGCCGGATTTAACGGCATCCAGCGACACATTCTTTTCGTTGATTAACGTGAGCTGTACTCCATCGAACACCGGAATTTCATCATCCTCATGAATGAGCGTGCTTTTGTCGATGACGATTGTTTCCGGACCTGTGATATCTGTGACAGTGAAATTTTTGGTGGTCAATGTGTCGGTGTCTTTGCCCGTTTTTAAAGTGTCTTCGAACGTAATCTTATACGTATGACCATGTTGGATATTTGCAGGATCGATGACCTCAAGCTGAATTTCACCGGTGGCGCTACCTGTCGCATGAGTAAAACTTTCCACTTCGGCGGGCATGTAACCAGCGGCTTTAGCGGCGGGTACGACAACTTTAACATTCGTTCCCGTGCGAATATCCCCCTGCAAATTCACATCAATACTAATTGGTGTTTCCGACGGAGCAATATCTGCTGCAGGGAAACCGAAATCATACGCAGTTACCGCGTAAAAATAGCGCTGACCATTGACCAGACCTTGATCTTTAAACGAATGAACGAGACCTGTATCATCACCTAGATAGAACTGGATGCCATTGAAACCGACCGGATCAAATCCTGTAATGCCGTCTTTGCGATCGAATTGGGCGATGGGCTTGTATAAACGCGCCACACCAAATCCATCTGTGATGATTTTCGCATCGAGAAATGCCGGATCGGTGGCGCGATAGATGCGGTAGCCCTCAAAGTCCTCCGCGATACCGCCAATGTCGGCAATGTAGCGGTCACGCGAATATTCCGCAATTTCGTCCCAGTACAGAGTGACCTCTCCATCGCCAGGGACGGCTGTTAATGTCACTTGCGTTGGCGCTTTGGCGAACTGATAATCGGCTTCATACGCTTTGCGCGATTCACCCAGCTTGCCGATCACACTGTTAATGTCTTCGTCACGCGATTGACCGCCGGCAGAGATAGCTACGGAAATCGCCATGCGTTGCCGTTGGCCGGGATCGAGCGGGAAAAATCCGGATGAAACAAATGTGTCGTATTCACCTGTCGGACGCGGCAGGTCAAAACTGCCAGGGGTCATAAAATAGTCAAAGAGATAACGATCCGGCGTGGAATTGTAGGAAATATCGCCAACGGGAATTTGCACCGCTGCGGTCAGGCCGATCAAATCAGTTTCAGATACGTCGGTTTTATCAATATTGGCTTCCCCTTGAAATTCCGTGCCTGCACCTGATGTGGGAACGCCATCGTTCTCACCGGGATCGCCAGTAGCCTTTTTACCGTCCAGTCCCAGATCGTCATTCAAACTGTTCCAGTCGCCATCATTATCAAAGCCGTCATCGCGGGATTCATCCACCATGGGCGCGATTGTCGTATAACTCATCGCAGTATTTTTCCCCGGCACGATGAAGCCACGTTTAATAGTGTCACCCACAGCGAATGCCAGATAATTTATATAACGCACCGGTCCTTCTTCCTGGGTAATTTCATCGAAACGCCAGCGATGCAACGTGTACGATTCGTCAATTAAGCCATCCAAATCTTCATCCAACAAATTGGCGGTGGTGTCTTCTTCGAGCGTAATTCCATCAGCCGGAAGTTCAATTTCCTGTCCCATACTGACGACGGTCCCACCGTTGGCAGGATAGGTGGTGATACGACGCTCAAATGTTTTGTTATCAATCAACACTATTTTATCGCCGGGAAAAAGCTGCCGCGGTGAGAAATCGTTATCGACAAAATGCGGAAGTAGTGTTTCAGTATCGCCCTCCATCATTGCGAGAATCTGCGGATTGGTATCTGCGTCGCCATCGTTATCAATGCCATCGACTTGATTACCGGGCGTTTCCAGGTATTTAATCGCAGCCACACCAACCGGAGTGCCGGCGAACGCATCAGTGCCGGTACGATCACTATCGGTCAGGAAGGCAATGTCGGACTGGAGATCGATAAACGGCTGGTCATCAAGACCGTCGCCGCCAACATAATCAGCAAGAAAAATCAGGAACGATGTTTTGGGAATCCGTTTGGTCCCATCGTTTTTAATGTCATGAATAAAAAAGATTTCATCGTTAATCAACACCTGCGACCAGGCGAATGTCCGCACATCCATTAGCAGTCCGAGGCCATGGCGCGACAGATCCGTTGTATCGGGATAATAATTGAAGCGGTCGTACAGATCATCGGAGCAGCGGTAGTAAAGCTCCTGATCCGCATTGAATTCATTCTTGCCAAAAAATCCATTCCACGAACCAATCCACCCGGGATCGCCGGAATCGCCACGTTTATCGCGCCAACCTCCCTGGGATGCTGGCGGCCAGGTTTCCGGATCATCACTTTTAGCCACTCGCATTGGGTCCAGGTCAGGATTCTGAAATCCGGGCACTGGCTCCATCGACCAGGTATTGCCCTCAGGGCTGGAACGCCAGGCAAACACATCAACCATTTTAATGGATTCATCCTGATCGTTTTTCACTTCACCACCAATCCAGATACCCACGATCGAAATGTAAATCCGGTCGGTGTTCTTCGGCCATTCGTAGTTCACTGATTCCGGCACTTCCCGTGGCGCGCCGCTGTAACCGGTATTGAAAATTGATGTCCGCAGGTTGTTACCATCAATATTGGAAAATGCCCGAAAATTCTGATCCCCGCGCTGATCGGATGGCACGTGCTGCAAGGTTTGCGCATAACCAGTAGTAGTGATGATTACTACGAAGATGATAAGCTTCGGAATTAGTTTTTTTGTGAATTGCATATTGGAATTCCTGTTGTATTTTTAAACTTATATTTTCTATTTTAATCACTCACTCATTCCGCCTGTCTCTGGCGGCACGATTTATGGGGGAATTTCTATTAAAATCCAAACTTCACTCCCACTTGAACTCGCCGCGGCGCAGAATAATAATCCGGGCGCACGAACCAGGTCGGATCGGCTTCGACATCTTGCACTTGATAAATCGTATGATCCGGCAATCCACTGTCGGTAAACACATCGATGGGATTTTTCGCGTCGAACAGATTGTACACCCGCATAAAAAGTTCCGTATCGAATTTATAGAGATTCAGCGATTTGAATGCGTACAGATCCACCATAAACCGATTGGGCTTGCGACGAAGATTGGTCGGTAATCCTGAAATTACGTTCTGTCCGGTTTGGGTTGCAAACGGGAAGTCGGGAGTATAGGGCTGCCCGGAATAATAGCGTGCAAGAATATTCAGGCCAAGATCACGCTTGCCCACAAACACGTTCAAGTTGAGCGCATGGCGTTGATCCCAATCAAGCGGAGCGAGCTGCTTCTTGGGTTCAGCGCCGGAATTGAGTGCATCGTATTCATCTTCAGGACTGGAATTGGTGCCTTGAACGACTTGATATGTGTAATCCACATCCAGCGCAAAATTTTTGGACATTCGCTTAATAATGGAAACTGTTACACCCTTCACATTAGCGTAATCTCGATTGATATTTTTGGAGTATGTGACACCGGCAACGTAGGTAGGAATCGGCGCGCTGGTTGAAATCCAGTCGCGAATATCGCGGTAATAGCCGGTAATATCGACGCCAATATTATCGGATAATTGTTGCTTCAATCCCAGCTCGTACATCGTGGTGCGCTGGGGATTGAGATCAGGATTTCCGTAAGGTCCCCAAATCGCCTGTGTTTCTGCCAGCTTCAGTTGATCTCCCTCGTACAATTGGCGATACTCGGGAATTTGCTGAAAAATACCATAGGAAAAGTGTATCACACCTTTATCCGTAATCGGATATGCGATACCGAAGCGCGGACTCACCTGCGTTTTAGCGGAGCTGTTTTCATACCAAAAGGCCTCGCGTTCTTCTAATGCATATTCATTGGTTATTGTCTGTTCATCCAGACTGATGACGCCGTCACTATTGGAGTCTTTGTAAATATGGATTAGCCGCTGGGGATTGTACACATTGGGATCTTTGGGGTCATCCGGAATATGGCCATTGGCTTGGAAATAATCGAAGCGCATCCCAAAATTGATGACGACATTTTCATACTCAATTTTATCCTGAAGGTATGCTGAAAATGCATCCGGCTCACGTTTAAACAAATTGTGATTGGAAGACGATACCGCTTCAATGAACGGCTTAAACGGTTCGATTTGTATACCGCTGGCATCACGTTGCGGTACCAGCGTTATCTCTTCAAAATTTACAATGTCACGCTTGATTTCCACACCGGTTTTCAATTGATGATTTCTTGTGACCTGGCTGGTGAAATCAAGTTTCCCGATCAGGCTACGGGTGGAACGCTCCGACCGGAACAGATCGGTGCCGGCCTTGAAAAATTCATTCGAGCCGGCAGTGAGTGAATCGGGGTGAACGTAACGTGAATCATACGGATCTTCGTAGAGATACGATTTATCCTTATTTTCCTTCACGGAAAAAATCGTTTCGTAAAACGTGTTTTTGTTCAACACATGCGTAAGTTTTGCAATTATTGTTGCGCCATAGCCGGTTGAGTGACGCATACCTTCGGGATTAAGGCGATAGTTATGATTGTACCAGTGGCTTTTGTAAGTATTTCCCAGTGCGTCAATTTTTAATGTCAGCGGCTCCAGCAGTTTCCATTCAAACGCGGCCTGGCCGCTCCAGCGTTCGTTGGCATTCATCGCAACCGGACTACTGTCACCGACTACTGGCACCAATTGGCCGCTCACCATTCGTTTTCTGCCTTGCGGACTGTAAGCGTTGGGGCCGTACAGGTAGCCGCCATTTTTCAGACGTCGTGCAGTAGCAAAAAAAGTCAGACGATCTTTTAAAAACGGACCACTAACAGTGCCCGCCAGATTGTAATCTGATACGGGAGTGAAGTCATCGATATTCCAGAAAATATCGGTGTCCTTGCTTAAATAGTCGCCGGTCCAGGCTTCCACGCGGCCGTTGAATTCGTTACTACCGGTTTTTGTGACAATATTAATGACGCCGCTCATGGCGTTGCCGTACTCAGCGTTGAACGTTCCGCTGATCACCTGCAATTCCTGGATAGACTCATTCTCAACGGTCAACGCCTGCTCGCGGTTAAAATCATCAGTAATGCTGATACCGTTAACCATATAGGAAATTTCCGACGACCGGCCGCCGCGAATGTGCAAATGATTATCGACATCGCGTGTGATCCCTGCCTGTAAATCGAGGATATCGTCGACATTCTGCACCGGCATTTTATCGATTTTATCCGATTGAATACGCGCCTCGGATGAGGTTAAATCCTTACGCACCAGCGGCCGTTCAGCGATAATTACCACCTCGGCGCCCTGTAGTGTTTCCTGCTGCATCGAAATATCCACGTGGGTTGTCAGATCGGTAAGCACCTCAACTTCTTTAACGTAGGTGCGCTGATATCCCATAAACTCCGCACGGATTGTATGCTGTCCGGGCGGCACCCGCAAAATAATGTATTGCCCGCTTCTGTCCGCGGCTGCGCCCAACGACGTTTTGTCAATAATCACATTCGCCCCCGGTAAAGGCTCCCCGGTGCTGCCATCCCTGACCACGCCCACGATTTTACCGGCAGTCTGCGCACAGGATGGCTTGTGTATGAAAACCAGAAACAACGGGATGAACATAATGAATCGGATTTTTTTCATTCCTGTATTCCTCTATATATATTTACATCGTTGATGCAAGTAATTTCTCCGGAAACGTTCTGACTTTAACCGTTCCGCGAATTGAATCTACCAATGCCTTTCGTGTTTTTTTCTCCCACATCGGTCGCAGGCCGTTTTCCAGCATCGGCCGGGCCTCATCGTAAGCGCGTAATTGTTTCGCGGATTTTCCCACGCATTTAAAAAACGCGTACTGATTATTGATCAGGATTGGTCCTGTCCACTCACCAATCTTCATCGGAAATATTTTATCAGCATATGCGTCAAGATCATTGTAACTGAATTCACCAATATCGCCGCCATTTTCCGCACTGTATCTTCTAACAGAAAATGAGCGGACAAGCTGCTCAAACGATTCATGCTGTGATAATCGACTTATAATTGCACCGGCAAAATTCTCATTCTCGACAGCTAATTCGCACAAATGAATCCGTGGCGGAATGGCGAATTTCTCGGGATTTTGCTGATAATATTTTCGAAGGGTATCTTCCGGGATGACAGTCTGTTCGGCGATCACCTGCTGCATTTGGGTGAGCAGATAATCGTCCAGTTTAGTTTGTACGGCTGCTTTATATTCATCGGTTTGATCAAGCTTGAAATGCTTTGCCTGTGAAATGATCCAACTCCGCACAATAATTCCGGCAATGAAATCCTGCAGGTTTTCCTTATTTCGAATCCACCGCTGTTGATCATCGGATGAAAATGCAGCCTGCTCCTGAAATGCAGCCACATCCCATGTTCCGAGTTTAGATCGCACCAGACGTTGCTGTTTAAATTCATTATCGATGATTGTATTGTTGTTTTCATCCTGTTGCTTCAACACCTGCCAGAATTTATTCAGCGTCGATTCATCAAATCGTATATTCAATTGTAGCCGCATGGAATCGACAAAGGCGCGTGTCAGAACTTTATGTTTACGATAATTTACGTAGATTGCCAGTTTGTCCCGGCGTTGTGTATACTCAGTTTCCGTTAGCAGTGGCCGGATTTGGCGCTCCTGGACTTGAATAATGCTGTATCCGGTTGCGGTGCGTACCGGTTTGGATATTTTCCCAATCGGCAGAGCGAAAGCGCTATCTTCAAATGTCGGATCCATTTCATCAACAGTGAAAAATCCCAATGAACCACCGTTATCCCGAAGTTGCGGATCCTGAAAAATGTCGTGTGCTATTGCTTCCCAGGATACACCATTTAGAAGCAACTGATACAGAGAATCGGCCTGGTGACGTGATAAAGCATATAAATGACGCGCATTGATTTTTGTGTTATAGCGAACGAACATATTCTGCAATTCTGTTTCGGAAATTGCGATATTCTTCAACACCTTCTGTTGGAGATAGCAATTAAGCAATTCCTGAATTTTAATTCGTTCCTGTTCAAATTTTCCGGCGTCACAATTTAGAAAACCTCGCTCGCGGGCATTATGAATTAATAAAGCTTCGTCGATCATAGAGCGGAATATTTCATTGCGAACTTGTGCATTATCCGCTATCTGGATTTTCTGTCGGGTTGCGTTGAAGCGGGATTGAAAATCAGCGATTGTAATTTTTCGGTGACCTATAATGGCGAGTGTGGAATCATTATTCCTGGAGCAGGAAAATGGGCTAATGCTGATGATAAGTAGTATGAATAATAAATGTTGAGAAAACATCGTCCGCCTTAAAAGATATAGTGTAGAGATAAAGTCATTCATAACTTGATTTTTTCACCGCATTATAATTTTGCAAAAATTCAAATCGACTTAATTTACAATTAAATCGATATGCCCAAAAACACAACTTAAAAACCGTTGGAAAACCGTTTGAAAACGTTGCTAACGATTTGTAACATTTAAATAAACAGCGGTTGAACGTACAATAGTTGCCTTCGAGCCCCATCGAGAAGCTCAGAATATCGGGCTTGGACTATGAAACAGATCATCTGGTATGGTTTTCGGATTAGCTTAAAAGATTTTATTTGATATCGCCTCCCTTCCTAGAATTAACCAATCTCGTGCAATTCAGCGTTTAAGGATAAATCAGCTCAACCGGAGACAAAGTAACCGGACCAATTGTCATGGCGCCGATATACCAGTCATCGTGATTGCGTCTGGCAACGACAACGTATTCCCCAACCTTTGCAAACGGCGGTCTCGTTTCATCCCATACTGTTGGCACGTTCGACAAGTATTCCATGCATTCCGGTTCTTTCAAATAGTTGGATGGATTGTCAGCAAGCATTTGCAAGGGAATTTCAAACATGGCGTACATCGCGAGCTGGTGGCAGCGGGTGCCAAACGTCATCGGGCGATTGAATATGGGACGGAAATTATCCTTTTGTGCATTGATCATGCCGCCGGGCGTGTAATCCATCGGTCCCCGAACCATGCGAATAAACGGCAACGTTACATTATGTCCCGGAATAAACAGCGGCGACCATTTGCAATGTTCGAGACCACGAACGCCTTCCCGGGCAATGACATTGGGATAGGCGCGGCGCAATCCTGCTGGTTTGTAGCAACCGTGAAAATCGACCAGTAATTTACGTTTGGCTGCCTCGCCGGCAATTTTCCAATAATAGTTCACCACAGCCTGATCATCGCGCTGCATGAAATCGACCTTAATTCCCTTCACTCCCCATTTTTCAAACTGATCAAGAGCAGGTTGCAGTTGATTATCGAGTGTTTTCCAGATCACCCACAGGATGATGCCGACATTTTTTTCGCGGCCATGCGCCAAAATCGCTTCCATATCGATGTCCGGATTGATGGCAAATAAGTCTCCCAGCGTGTACCAGCCCTCATCGAGAATGATATATTCAATGCCGTATTTCGAAGCAAAATCAATGTAGTATTTGTAGGTTTCGTTATTAACGCCGGATTTAAAATCGACGCCGTACACATTTAGTGCGTTCCACCAATCCCACGCGACCTTACCCGGTTTAATCCATGCTGTGTCATCAAGTTGCAGGGGTGTGGACAGCAGGCATACCATCTGATTTGTTATTAAATCACCAGCATTGTCGGTAATCGCCATTACGCGCCAGGGGAAAGTTCGCGAACTGCTTGTTTTGGCAATATAATCGGCGCGCTCCGTCACCGTAATGTCTCGGTCATTCAGCGGCGTTTCAGCTAACGCCACGTGCAGTTGAATTCCGAAAAGCGTGTTTTGCTCGTTGACTTGTAGCCACAAGCCAGCGTAATCGACCAGATCAGCTTCCGTTACCAGCACATGAACGCCTTCGGCTGTCGTGACCAGCATTGGCAAGCTGCAAAATATACCCGGTTTCAATTCACTTAACAAACTTTTTTGGTACAATCGCTCGTTATGCGACATCATGCTTTCCTCTTCGGGGAAATAAATCGTGTCTTCCGCTGCAAAATTGAAAGTGACCTGTTTAGAGGCAATCATGATGTCATGTTTAAAATCCGTTAGGAACCGGTGGCGGGGCCGTTGTTATACGCTCGAAAAGTGAGGCTGTAATTGCCAGCGAATTTCAATATGAATTCATTATATACTTCATCGATTTAATCCGATTTCAATTTTACAACAGGGGTCATGACATTTTGTATGGATTTTTTCGTTGTATCGACAACCCCGGGATTTTCGCCAAGGATCGCGCCGTCTTTGAGTGTAAGTGAGATGATTGAAGGTGAAATGATTTCGCTTTTGTCGAAAAAGACCGCGTAAGAGATGTTATCATCAGCATTAATTTGAATCTCGATTTTTTGGTTGGGAGAGTGAAGTTTGTAGGTTTTAGCGTTAGAAATTTGAATTGATATAAGAATGTTACTAAGGATTAGGAAACAAACGCTTGTTTTATTCATGAGGAATTCTCCTATTCGATTCTGATCGTTCCGCCTGACGCTTGCGGAATAAATTATTTCACAATAGTTAAGGTTGTTTGTGCTGTTCCAAGTGCTTTTGCTGATGCTGTAATTCTTACATCACCGGGCTTGATTCCCGTCTTTACGATGAGCATGGCTTTCCCGTAAAAAAGCTTTACGCGAGTTGCCTGAAACGGTGCGTATGATCGCTGATCGCCATTGCCCACCCCGGCAATCTCAGCAGGACCATCCACTTTCAATCCAATCGTATTCTCCGCCAATGGACACGGATTGCCGGTTTTGTCGAATGCCTCAATCAAAATATAGGATAAATCCATGCCGTCCGATTGCAACCTGGTTCGATCCGGGGTAAGTCTTATGCTGTGTGGCGCGTCGGCCGTTCGTATGAATTGTTCGCCAATTAATTGTCCCTCTTTATAAGCGACAGCTTTGAGCTCGCCGGGTTTGTACACAACCTCATCCCATCTTAAGCGAAACCGTTCTGTGGATATTTCAGAGCGCGGATTTTTGCATTTCTTGCCAAGCGATTTACCATTCAGGAATAATTCAACGCAGTCGCCATTGGTATACACAAACACCGGGATTTTTTCATCCACCTTGTCCGGCCAGTTCCAATGGGGCAATATATGGATCGTGGTTTCATCCTGTTTCCAGTAGCTCTTGTACAAATAATAGCGATCTTTGGGAATGCCGCACAAATCGACTATCCCGAAATAGGAGCTGCGGGAAGCATCTTTGGAATCCATCCCCATGTGCCGCAACGACCAACTACTGTAAGGTGTTGGTTCACCGAGGTAATCAAAACCGGTCCAGACAAATTCACCGGCGATATAATTTTCATCCTGCTGCCACATGAAATCATCATCGGGGAGGTCGGCCCAAACCGGAGCGTTTAAATCGTATGAACTTACATACATCGATTTTGTGAAATCGGTTTTCTTCTCCGGAAGTGGCAATTCATAAAATCCGCGCGTACTCACAGTGGAACCGGATTCACTAATAATCACCGATTTATTGGGTTCCAATTGTCGCGCCAGTAAATACCGGCGACCGTAATTCCAGGAGTGAACGTCGTAATAATCGAAGTGACGAAGTTTTGCACTTTCGTAGCGATCACAAACCAACGTTACCGGACGGGTGTGATCGTACTTGCGCACGTAATTCACCATCGTATGCAGCCGCTGGAATCCATTATTCTGATTCCACTGAACATCGCCAATTTCATTCCCCACACTCCAGATAAAAATTGAGGGATGATTGCGGTCACGCACCACAAAATTTCGCACGTTGCGATGGGCAAATTCTTCAAAGTCAGTGGAGTTGGTGATATCGGCTTTGTTATCGTACTTATCAAATATTTCATCGAACACCAACAGTCCTTTCCGGTCACACATGTCGAGCAGTTCCGGCGCCGCAACATTGTGGCTGGTGCGAATGGCATTACAGCCCATGGCAATCATGATGTCCAGTTGCCGTTCCATCGCCCGCGGATAAAACGCAGCGCCAAGCGGACCGTGATCGTGATGCAGATTCACCCCCTTAAATTGTACCCGTTTATCATTCAGGTAAAAACCATCATCCGCAGTGAATCGCATCGTCCTGACTCCAAACGGAGTGATATAAGTATCGACAACATTATTATTCATAAGAATGTTGGTTTTAAGCTGGTAAAGCACGGGATGTTCAAGCTCCCAACGTTGGGGATTCGTCAAAGTTATAGTCATTTCCACACATCGGGATGAATTGGCATCGAGCGAATCGAGTTTTGTCTCCCGTGCAATTTCACTTCCATTCGGACTGATAATGACATTTTCAACGATGATTTTCTGCTGGAAGCTCGTTTTGTTTTGAATTGTGCTACGAATTCTTACATCGGCGGCATGCGATTTGACAATGGGTGTAGTTATATAAGTTCCCCACACATCGACATGTACAGGATCGACGATGATTAATTGCACTTTACGATAGATACCCGCACCGGGATACCATCGGCTATCATGCTGGCGAGTGTCCGCATGGACGGCAATCAGGTTTTCACTGCCGGAATGTAAAAACGGAGTGATGTCCAGGTAAAACGAATTATAGCCGTAATCCCATGTTCCAGCCAGTTTCCCATTTACATACACTTTCGGAAAGGCCATAATCCCATCACACAGCACATAAATGGTTTTACCAGTCCAGGATTCATTAGCATCGAACTTCATTCGATACCAACCCTCGTCACGCCAGGGCAGCTTGCCCGTATTTCCATCGCCATCAGGAATGAACGGACCGGCAATTGCCCAATCGTGTGGAATTGTAACATGCTGCCAACGGGAGTCATCAAAATTGATTTGTTGGGCATTGATCTGCTCGCCGTTTTCGAACTTCCAACCATCGCGCAATGTTATTACATCGCGGGCATAACCGCAAACGAACGACATGAATATGCTTGCTACTATAATAGCCGCATCTATCAAAATAAATCCGGATCGTTGCTTCATACTTTTTCCTATCGCTAATTGAATGAAATTAGTTCTTATTTAAAATTTCTTTCTTTCAAATAAGCTTTCTGCATTCAGCAAAAGCACTGCGCATAGCTTGTTGCAGCAAGCAGCAATACTCCAAAAAACAACAATTGTGTTTTCATTCAGCTCTCCCTGTATTGTTAGCGATTCGTTATTCTGGCTTTACACCAATGTACAATCATTTATCACATAAAACAATACGATTTCAATGAATTACAGTCCGGCCCATTTCAACACGATACCATTTTTTCTGAAGAAGGTCACGCTGCTTGCCTTAAAAACCAGGATTTTTAACAACATTTGTAATCATCGCATTTTCGCTTTTAATTTTAGAAACTTATTTCATTTTGCATGAAAATTTCAAAATTCTAACACTTGCTTTTTTAAAATTATATTTATATATTTAATCGTTTATATCACATTTAGTTATGGGAAGTCTTTATGAATGAAGATTATCACTCGTTTCTTCAACCTATCTTGCAAAGTAAAGATTTTAAAGATTCGCCAGTTTACTCAAATTTACTGACCTACCTGACTGAATGCACGCTTTCGAACAACATTCCCAAAGAAATAACGATTGCCATCGACGTTTTTGGCAAAGATTCCAGTTTCAATTCAAATAAAGACTCTACGGTTCGCTATCATGTTCACATGTTAAGGAAGAAGCTGGAAAAATACTATAAAGAAGAAGGGAAAAACCACGCAACCCGCCTGATAATTCCCAAGGGACATTATGAAATAGTACGCGTCACTGGTAAGAAAACAGACCAGAAATCATTTTTCGAAACCCCCTTTGTCAAAAATTGGGAAATCATTGTTATCCTGTTTTTGCTATTCTCCAATATCTTTCTGATATTTTATCGTTTTAACGCTTCCCGCGTCCAAAAGATAAATCCCCAAATCAAATCTGTCGCTCCCAATGATAAAATATGGGCGCCATTTTTCAAAAATAATAATCCGGTTACCATTATTTTGGGTGATGATTTTTTAATGGATGAGTACAACGAAGAATTTAAGCGATATCGCCAGATTCGGGATTGGGATATTGATTCCGAAAGTGATCTTGCTTTGTTTCTATCGAAATATCCGCATGTAAATTTATGGAAATCCGAAATAACAGGCATCCCGTTCGGTGGCGCCGAAAATCTGATGGATATTCTCCCGATTGTTTATCAGTTCACCAGCGATGTTAACCTGAAAATGTCGTCCGCTGTCTCATTGGAAGAAATTCGTAATCATAACACTATTTATATTGGCGAGTTTGTTAATTTAGAGCTGTTGACAAAAATAGTATATCGCTTTCCGATTCGTTTTCAATATCGCCCGGATGAGCGGGTATTTATCATCTCTGATGCTGGAGATACACTTGAAACATATCTGAGAATTGAAGCACCCTACGAACAGAAAAATAAATATAATGTGGATTATTCATTTCTGATTAAAACGCCGGGATTCGCCGGTGAGAATTTAATGTTTATTGTCGGATTTGGATACGGTGGTCGCATGGAACGAACAAAGATGTTAAGCAATACTGTCGCCCGGCAAAATCTTGAAGAAGAAATAAAAAAAATAAATGGGTCGGTTCCCGAGTATTTCATTCTTTTGTTCGAGGTGAAAAGTATTGAACGAACGGGTTTTACGAATGAGATCAAATATTTCAGGGAAATCCCCGAAGATTTTTTTGAACGATAATACAAAATTCCTGCACTATGTTATGTAAGACAAGTCGTATCCATTCAATGAATCATGATTATTGTACCCTTCGACAAGCTCAGGGTACGAGATGCACGGTTGGCTGATCCCGCGTAAAAGACGGAACAACAAAACCATCCGATATTGAATGAATATGACAAATCATCCCAACCTGAAGAACTCTTTCCATTCGCTGCTTCCATTATACAATTTCATTTCAATCACTCGATACCGAAAACAATTCAATATTTATCATCACTCAATGATAATGTCCTTCGAAAATCTTATATCCATCGAAGATGAGCCCAACATTAACTTATACTCTCCTGGCTCAAGCTTCCAATTGTTCGTAGTTACATCCCAAAATGCCAGATCAGATGCACTCAACCATAACGTCACGGCATTCGTTTCGCCGGGTTGGAGCATTATTTTTTGAAATGCTTTCAATTCCTTCGCCGGACGCAGAACTGACGACTCCGGCTTGTGGACATAAAGTTGCACAGTTTCGGCTCCGGTGAGATCACCGGTATTTTGCAGTTGAATTTTTACCTGAATTGTATCACCGATATGATACAACTGCTTATCGGTTTCGCAATTCAAATAGTGAAACGATGTGTACGACAAGCCATAACCGAAACAATACGCCGGTTCAATCTTTTTTGTCTCGTACCATCGATACCCCACCAGAATGCCTTCCTTATACTCCACACACATGTGTTGACCGGGATAGGTGTCTAGTGCATGTGCAGGAGAATGTTCCAAATCAACCGGAAGTGTGAATGGCATTTTTCCCGAAGGATTAATATCGCCAAACAAAACATCCGTAATCGCTTTACCAGCTTCACTGCCGTTCAGCCACCCCCAAATTACAGCCGGAGCGGATCGATTAATCTCGTTTACATCCACCGGTGATCCGGCAATAATGATAACGACCGTTTTGGGATTAGCCGCAGCAACAGTCTTAACTAATCGATCCTGTTCATAGGGCAATATTAAATTTTCTCGATCCAATGCTTCGGTATCATAGTCGTGATTCAGGCCAACAAACACAAGCGCAACGTCTACTGAGGCAGCTACTTCAGCAGCTTTGTTGATTAGAAATATATCCGGATTATCATTCGTTTCACGCTGAATTCCCTGCCTGAAGTGAATAGCCGATTGCTTCCTATACCCCTGGGTAAATTCTATATGAACAATATCACCCAATTTCTGTTTTAAAGCAGCAAGGGGTGTAATTTCATACTTTGCCTTCACGCCTGCCCCAAAACCACCGCTGGCATGTTTACGCACAGCATTGTCACCGATGACAGCAATTTTTTGGACATGTTCCGCGCGTAGTGGTAGCAATCCACCTGTATTTTTTAGTAGAACAATCGATTCGGCTGCTACGTCATAAACGGTTTTACTGTGACCGGGGGTATTGCGTGCGCCGTACGATCGCTTGTCTGTATCCGTTGTTTTGCATGCGAACATCACGCGAAGTACCCGGCGGGCTTTATCATCAATAATCGCGGGATCGATGCGGCCGGTTTCGACTGCTGCTAACAGCGGACGGGCAAAATAATTGCTGTCATATTCGCGTTCTGTGCCCATTTCAACATCCAGCCCGGCCAGCGCTGCTTCATATGTGCTGTGTGTCCCGGCCCAATCAGAGACGACAAATCCCTGAAATCCCCATTCCTTTTTCAGAATTTCATTCAATAAAAATATATTTTCGGAGCACCAGGCGTTCTGAAATTTATTGTATGCCGTCATTACCGTATACACATGACCTTCAATGACTGCGGCTTTAAATGGTGGCAAGTAAAGCTCGCGCAGCGCCCGTTCATCTAACGTTACATTTATTTCCGATCGAT
This sequence comes from Candidatus Zhuqueibacterota bacterium, assembly GCA_016931935.1. Lineage (GTDB taxonomy): Bacteria > Zhuqueibacterota > Zhuqueibacteria > Thermofontimicrobiales > Thiofontviventaceae > Thiofontivivens. The sequence goes on from JAFGDW010000261.1 coordinate 67,389, forward strand.
GCCGTTCCTGATTATTAAGCACAAAATGTTTCACACAAGCAGCCACGTCCTGGCATTGCACGCCGTTGATGTACGCCACGCTCAACCTGGCATTCAAATAGGGATCTTCGCTTAAAAATTCAAAATTCCGTCCGTTTAATGGCATGCGGATTAAATTTATGGCGGGACCTAACAGCACATCTTTTCTCCGTGCCCGGGCTTCGCTTCCAAGCGCAGCTCCATAAAGATATGCCAGTTCAGGATTCCATGTTGCCGCCAGCGCCGTTCCGGTTGGGAAATAGGTGGCGGAGTCAGTTGTAATACGCGCCGGTTGCCAGGAATGCCGCTTCATTTCTTCTCGGATGCCATACGGGCCATCTGTGTATTTAAGTTCCGGAATACCCAGCCGTGCAACACCTGCCGATGAAAATTTCGCGTTTGCATGTAATAGTGCGATCTTTTCTTCCAGGGTTAACTCATGAAGCAGGCTATCAATCTTATGTTCTATAACCGGACTTACCAGATTTCTGTTGCCACAATCAGTTGCAGCTAGTGATACTACTACTGCTAACAACAAAGTACCAATAATTGTTGCAATGCCAAGTAGTAGCCATTTAATCGTTTTGATACGCATAATTAGTATTCTGAATTTTCACCGTGGATTTCTATGTTGATTCTCAACTAACTACCAACTGAAATATATTCACAATCTGAACAACGCAAGCAGCAAAGGCAGGCAAAAAGGTGATTGCCTGCCTTACATTTACCATAATATCATGTATTCATACTCGATTCGCGATGATATTTGTCGACCGGAAATATCTCCCTATTTCATTAGTGTCATTTTAATGGTCGATGTTTCGGTTACGGTTTTCAATTGATAAAAATAAATACCACTCGGTAAATTTGCCCCTGAGAAAACCACTGAATGATTGCCAGCAGATTGCACACCATCTACCAGAACAGCAACCTCACGTCCGACAACATCATAAACGGATAGTCGAACTTTACCACTCTGCGTGAGTGCATAGGAAATATTGGTTTCCGGATTGAACGGATTTGGGTAATTTTGCCGCAGCGATATTTTGTCCGGCATTTGTTTGCCAGATCGAGATGAAATTGCCGTGTACATGGTTGATACATCCGACCAGGATGCTCCCAGACGAAGTTCATCGAAGCTTGCAGTTGCACCGACAATCTCATTTCCAAAATGGATAACAATATGATCGAAGCCGTTA
>JAFGDW010000262.1 GCA_016931935.1 Candidatus Zhuqueibacterota bacterium
TCCATTCAATAAATGATGGTGAGTGTACCCTTCGACAAGCTCAGGTAACGTAGTTATCTGTAGATCTTTTATAAATTACATGACTGAATAGTCACTTATTTCATGAAAAGAATGCATGAGCCTGATATGTTTTTAAATATGTGATTAATTCAGGATAGGAGCCTGAAAATGATTTTACTGATTTTGTTGACGATTCTTGGTATTGCCCTGTTGATTTTAGGAATCATCGGTTGTGTCGTGCCAGCCATCCCCGGGCCACCATTGAGTTTTGCGGCGCTTATTATGCTGGAAATTGGGAAAAAAGGTGACGCCTTTACAAACAATCAATTGATTTTATGGGCAGTGATTGCGTTGCTAGTTACAGTACTGGATTACATTATTCCTGCTGCCGGAGCAAAAAAATATGGCGCCACAAAATGGGGTGTTTGGGGCTCGATTATCGGCTTGATTATCGGAACAATTTTTCTTGGTCCGTTAGGGATGTTCATCGGTACGTTTGCCGGGGCTGTCGGCGGTGAACTTTTTGCCGGTAAAAAAAGCGACTCAGCGTTAAAGGCTGGATTTGGTACGTTTATGGGTACACTGATGGGGATCGGTTTAAAGCTCGCTGCGTCATTTGCCATGACGTTTTATTTCTTTAAAGCGTTAATAAAATGAATAGATTTTCACAATTTATGAAACTTCATCCGCTGCGCGACATCTAATGAAAGAGTATTGATTGTAATTATGTTTTACAATAAAATTGATCTTGTGTAAATCAGTTGACAGTTTTTAGCTCGGTATTGAATTACATTACCCCTGATTCGTTTGTAATAAATAATATTTCATTCATTGTGCGGATGTCAGCACAATGTTATGAGGAGGGAGCCGCTCATGTTGTTGAAACATAAAATTATAGTATCGCTATTGCTTTTGACTGTTCTGTCTACGTCACTCTTTGCACAGGGATTCGGAGAAATGGATATTCTTGATGTCGATTCCCGGGCTTCGGTAGATAAGGTGCAACCCGGAATGTTATTTAATGTGGCGGTTATTGTTAATATTCACAAACCATTTCATATTAACGCGCATATTCCTTCTGAAGAATATTTAATCCCCACGGAAGTGCAATTTACACCTCAGCAAAACATATCATTTGGAAAAACAATCTATCCTGATCCAGCCATGCTGACGTTTCCGTTTTCAGATGAGCCACTCGCTGTTTACGAGCATAAAATAATCATCTTCACTGAAATTCAATTATCCGATCAACATCCGCTAGGTATGTTGGAATTAGCCGGAGTTTTAAATTACCAGGCATGCAATGAAGAAAACTGTTTTGCTCCGTCGCAACAACCATTCACTCTTAAATTGGATGTGGTAGATTCTAATGAGCCTGTCAATCAAATAAATGAAGATATTTTTTCTCAGATGCCATCGGTACAACCTGCAAGTGAATCATCCGATGCATCGTTTACCTCCGATGAACTAAGAGCAAAACAGGTACTTGAAAAAGGACTGCCATACGCTTTGATTGCGTTCTTTGTATTTGGACTTGCATTGAATCTAACCCCATGTGTCTATCCGGTTATCCCGCTTACTGTTGGCTATTTTGGTGGCCAAAGCGGAAAAAGCAAAGGTTCGGCATTTATGATGGCGTTGGCGTACGTCATTGGTATTGCAGTCGTATTTGCACTGTTGGGTCTCATTTCCGGCTTAGCTGGTAAACAGTGGGGATTTTTATTTCAAAACACATGGTTCGTAATCGCGATTGCTATGGTGATTCTGGCAATGGCTGCCAGCATGTTTGGGGCGTTTGAAATTACTGTCCCGGCATGGCTTATGGGATCGTTGGGAAAATCACGTGAGGGAAATGTCGGCGCGCTGGTGATGGGATTAACTGTTGGGGTAGTGATTGCCCCATGTGCTGCTGGTATAATAATTGGCCTGGTTGGTTTGGTTGCGAAATTAGGTATCGTTGCCAAAGGCACGCTTCTATTCTTCGTTATGGGACTTGGGCTTGGTTTACCATATCTTATTCTGGCAACGTTTTCCGGATTGCTTTCAAAAATTCCACAGTCGGGCATGTGGATGGTATGGGTGCGAAAGTTTTTCGGTATTCTGTTGATTGGTGTTGCAATTTACTTCCTGTTACCACAAGCCAAGCATATTTATAATCAACAAGGATTCTTTTTTGGAGTTCTGGCACTTTTCGGTGGATTGCTACTTGGTTTTCTCGACCATTCATCCGGCTACACGCGTAATTTCAAAATCGGTCGAGCTATATTTGGCATACTGCTGATGTTGTGGGGCATTGTCATGACGAACGGTGCTATTCATTCCGAACCTCCGGCAATTCGCTGGGTGCATTACGATGGACAGTCACTTGCCGAACTTCAGTCAAACAAAACACCTGTTATTATTGATTTCTACGCGGATTGGTGTGCACCATGCAAGCAAATGGATCGGGAAACATTTGTTGATGACGTGATCGTTGAAAAAGCCAAATCGTTCACGATGATCAAGGTCGATTGTACGTCACCGGATAAAAATACACGTACGTTCATGCAAACATTTAATATTACGGGCATGCCAACGTTTGTCTTCCTTACGTCAGCAGGGAATGAACTTTCGGAACTACGAGAAATTGGCTATGTGGATGCACCAAAGTTTCAGCAAAAAATGGAAACATTGTTGGCGGCTGAATAATGCAGAGATGTGTTGTAGATTCTAAAATGAGTATCCCCGACAGACCAGGTATCTCGAAGATACCTGGTCTGTTTTTATAGGCACAAATTAAAAACGTGTTTGCTGAACGAATTGCCAATAGATGTGTATACAAGAAATATAAAAACCGAATACAATTCTCAATAAACCAACCTTTTGCTATCATGAAGCAAGGAATTATTTCCATCTCTATTATAATGTCATTACTCCATATTAGCTGTCAAAAGCAAACGCTCCCTGATATTGATTCCGGACCGCAGCATACCGGGTATGTGACAATTCGTGGCGTCCCCGGTTATGCACAATCCATTCAATTCTTTTTTTCTGTCCCGTCAGGCTATTCACCCAAAAAGTCATGGCCAATGATAATAGCATTGCATAATAGTGGTAGCAACGCTAATGAAATGCATGTAGCGTGGCGATTAACTGCAGATTCCGTACATTGCGTTTTATTGACAATTCAGGGTGACATTACGTATGACTCCGGCTACGGATGGGGGAGAAATGCAGAGATTGCCCTGATGGATTGTATTAAATCCATGCATTCATTAGTAAATATAAGCATGCACAAAATCTTCTTAATCGGAGAAGGCACCGGTGGATTTACTGCATTGGAAATCGGATTGAAATATCCAAAGAAATTTGCAGGGCTTGGTGTGCTTAATGGTGTTTATGATTTTCATGCTTTTGGGAAATTGGCTGATCAGAATCATCCTTGCCGGATTTACATTGAATATTTAAAACATGATGACATTGTACTTGATGCATTGCATGCTGCTCATATTTTGGAACAAAACGGGCATCAGGTAAGGCTAAAGCAAATAGATAATGATACAAAATCCACATCAATGAGAGATGTCATGCTGTCATATCTTGGCATCCTTTCGCAAGAAAATAGGTGAATTCCATTCTAAACAATGCCTCAATTTTACCGATAATAAGAACAGGATGATTCGATTCTGTTAACGGTATGAAAGGCTCCTCATGAAATATTTTGTTGCGCGCCAGCCCATTTTTGATCGTCAGATGAATGTATACGGTTATGAACTGCTTTTTCGTTCAGGTTTTAATAACATTTTTACCGCGATGGATGAAGACAAAGCATCTTCAGATGTCATCACAACCAGCTTCATGGTCATCGGTCTGGAAGAGTTGACCAGTGGGAAAAAGGCGTTTATTAATTTTACGCATAATTTATTAGTAAATGATGTGGCAACGCTGTTTCCCAAACATTTATTGACGGTTGAGATGCTGGAATCCATTACGGTGGATGATGAGGTAGTAAACGCCTGTCGCAAGTTGAAGGATGATGGTTTTCAATTAGTATTTGATGATTTTACATTTGCTCATGCAGAAAATCCATTAATAGAGTATGCTGATATTATTAAGGTCGATTTTTTGCAAAATACGATTGATGAACGAGAAGTGATTCCGCGGAAATTTGCATCATCCAATGTTAAATTCCTTGCTGAAAAGGTGGAAACGCGTGATGATTATAAACAGGCGCTGGACTGGAATTACTCATATTTCCAGGGCTACTTTTTAAGCAAGCCGGCCATTAAAACTGGCTACGCTATCCCTGCCTCAAAAATTGTGTATCTGCGAATCCTGAAAGAAATTAATAAAGCAGATGTCGATTTCAGCGAACTGGAAAATATTATCAAAATGGATGTGTCGCTATCGTATAAACTGTTGCGGTTTATCAATTCGGCGTTTTGGGGACTGAAAAATGAAATCAGCTCTATCCGCCATGCAATTTCATTATTGGGGGTCCGTGAGTTAAAAAAATGGATTTCACTTGTTGCATTAAGCAACCTGGCAGAAGATAAACCGAAAGAATTAATACAGACATCTCTGGTGCGAGCAAAAATGTGTGAAGAACTTGCGGGCAAACTTGGCCGGTCTCAACAGCGTTCCGAATTTTTTATGATGGGTCTGTTATCGTTGGTTGATGTAATTATGGATAAACCGATGGAAGAAGTGCTTGCCAATTTACCAATTCTTGAAGATATAAAATGTGCACTTACCGGGGAAGAAAATTATTATCGGACTGTATTTGATATTGTCAAGGCTTACGAAAACGCTAATTGGGATGAATTTACAAAACATATTATTACGCTTGATTTGGACGAAAAGGCAATTCCGCCCATGTATTTCGATGCGTTGAAGTGGATTAATCAAGTGTTTAATAGCCAGGGAGCAGTACTAGGTTAAATTTAATTTTGAATATCTAAGCTAATAGCGTTTGAAAAATTTATAATTTGACGCTCATTTCGATGAATATACTATAATCTTGACAACCATTAAAAGATTCAATTCTAACCACTACAAATTGTGCTAATCAACGTGAATTAAATTAAATTAAGTATTGTGAAACAATGAGTGTAAATTTGTCGCGTTAGTAGTTCAATACTTTTTAGCATGAAAACATAAATTCAAATCCTAACCTGGATAAACCAGAATTAAAAAAATTAGACAGGATAACAGGATGAACAGGATTTCTTAGAGGAAGAGATTATACAAA
>JAFGDW010000263.1 GCA_016931935.1 Candidatus Zhuqueibacterota bacterium
AAAATTTATGACTCGGCCGGGACGGCCAACACACGAAACCCGCTAAGGCTGACCCCGTCAACGGGATCGTAGCTGAAACGCGCACCGCAGCGCAACCCGGTCGAACCATCGTCCCACGAGCCGCCACGCAGCGCCCGGTATTTTTCTTCCTTACCAGGCCAGTTCTCCATCCACTCCCACACATTGCCCGCCATATCCATCAATCCATCCGGTGTGGCGCCCGCGGGATAAGCGCCAACCGGTGTGGTTTGCCCCACTTTGCTTCCATAATTCGCCCGGCTGTCATCTGGCGGCTCGTTGCCCCAGGGATAATTACGTTGGCCGCCACCGGCCGCCCATTGCCATTCAGTTTCGGTAGGCAGGCGGAATTCCAGTTTGGGCCCATCCGGATTGGTTGTTCGATATAGCTCCGTCAACCAACAGCAATAGGCAACGGCGGCGAACCACGTCACGCTCACAACCGGCTGGTCATCGCCGTTGAAGCGTTTGTCGTCGTCTGATCGCGAACGAAATTTGTCTGTCCAGGCGGTAACACCGGTCGCATCACCGAGATATTCTTTAAATCCTTTAATTGTGTTTGCTTGTTGCATGAATGTTTTTTCGAATTGAATATTTTCCAGTATGGCCAGCGTTTGTTCTTTTTTGCCAGACAGAAATGTGATAAACCGGCGGTACTGGCGGTTGGTCACCGGGTAACGGGCAAACCAGAGCATGGGGATCGTGACTATCTCATTAGTCACTGAATAAGTATAACTGCCGCCGGAAATGCGGATGTATTCAGCGTTGACTTCGAATGGGTTGCGAAAACGCTTGTCCAATGTGACTATTTTTTTCACTGCCGGTTGTACAGGTTTTGCTTGAACGCCATGTAACACAAAATCATCTGACGCCAAACTTTCAGGAACGCCTGCTTCAATTACATCTGAGACGCTCCATTCCGCCAATATCTGTTCAGCAGTCTCACCGACGCGCTTTTCTTTATCTTGCGTAGCATTTTCCAATACTTTCCTGGCTGCCGGGGATTTCATTTCGCGCAGGCATTGCAGCGCGTTGTAACGTTTTTGCATGCCGAGCCGCTTGTCACGAATAACAACGGCAAACGGTTCCAGCGGTTTCACTGCCGCTTCGGTGACCAGTTGTTTAAGTAGTAGAAAATGCGTGGCATCGTTTTTATCGCTTTTGAGCAGCCGCTCAATCATAGCCGGGAAAATTTCCGGGCTGGTCATCCCGGCGGCAAACAGGCAGGTTTCACGCCACCAGTCGTCGCCAAAATTATTCGTCAGCAATTCCGCATCACCGCGATTGGCAATTTCCACCGCTGCCAGAAACTCACGGAACGATTTGTGCTGGAACATGTACGATTCAGATCCGGAACCTACCAGCACGCCGGCGCGGTCGCGGATGTTTTCCAGAAATTCCAGCGCTGTTTTGTCTGGTTTTACTTCCTGCAACTTGTCTTTGATTTGCTCAATAATTTTTTCTCTATCAGCTTCATCACTGTGCCAGTCGGTTTGCATGGTCAACGCCAGCGGCCGTAACACCAACCGGGCCTTGCTGGCGCTCATCAACGGCTCAATCTTGCGAATCCGGTCACGGTGATCGAGCAGATAATCGACACAGCGGCTGTACAACTCCACCCGTTCACCACTCAGACTGCCCTGCTCACGCCAGATTATGGCCATAATTTGCAAAAGTACAGGCGTGCCAGCCATATCGCCCAAGGCGGCGTTTTCATCTTTGGATAGGAATTCTATCACCGCCACAGCTTCTGATTCTGCATCATGACCAATCTCCTGTTTTCGCTGGTCATCAACATGTTCAATCTTTTCCATAGCATCGAGCGCGGCCGCTTCAAACCATTGACGCAGAAACTGATGCTGTTGATTGTGGCTGAGATCACGTACGTCGGCGCGAACAAGCGGTATTGTCAAATTAACGCCATCGGCCTGCCGATAACCGCTGTGCCGGCACGTAATCACGAAGGTTCCGGTTTCACCATATGTGCTTGCAGCTTCATCGATCCATTCACACATGCGTCGGCGCTTTTCCATGCTGCTAATTTCGTCCAAACCATCGAGCATCACCAACGCTCCGGTACGACGCAGCCACGTTTCAATTTGTTCTGGTTTTATAACTAAGTGCGTATGTTTTAACGCCCATTCACTAATTGTTTTGGTGAACTGTTGTCCCGGCTCAATTTGCCGCAATGGGATAAACAACGGAATGATTTGCTTCTTACAGCCGAGATACTCGTTACGATCCGCCTCTGTCAGGCAGCAGACAGCAAAATATTTTAGTAAAGTTGTTTTACCGGAACCAGGGCCACCCAGCACTAACAGTGCACGCTTCCGTTTCATGGCCCGCGCTAAAACTTCTTTCGGCATCAGCTCGCGTTCATTTTCCGATTCGGCTTTGCCCGGGCGTGTGACATCATGTTCGGCATTCATCTCCGCAAACCGTAGCGATACGAATACATCGAGCAAACGCACATCAATATTTGCCTGGGACTGAAACCCATACAAACGGATCAGTCCATGCGTGCGTCGGACATAGAGCAAGTAGTTGCGCAGGGTTTCGTTGTGGGTGGATTGTTTGATTTCCTGGTCAATATCGCGCTTTACGTTGTGTTCTGTCAGCACTTCGATCTTTTTTACCCGTCCTTTAAACAGGTAAGTAAGTAACCAGGTAAGCAGCGGAATCGCCGCTCCAAACAGGGCATAAATCAGATTTTCAAATGTGAAATGATTTTTCAGCCACTGCCATATGTCGGTTTGAGCTGTATCCGGGTTTGGCGATATGATGGAATCGGCGATTGATGTATCAGCCGGTGTCTGAGCATGAATTACAAAGGCATGATCCAATGCCATGATTAACAGCAAAATTAAAAATACGAATACCGGGTAACGGAGGAATGAACGATACATAATTACCTCGAATGGTTCGAAGTTCGCTGTGGAACGGCTATTTTAAAGGATAGTTAACAATTAACAAAAATGTCGCAGAAAGTCAAGTTTTTTTTGCTGACGATATATTCCATAGATAAACGCGAAGAATTTGTGAAGATGTTACTTCGATACGCATGGATATGCTGATTTTGTTGCCTTCGACAGGCTCTGGCAACGAATAATTCAATCGTTCATTTTAATGGTGGCTGAGCTTTGTTCCCTGAGCGTGCCGAAGGGGGTCGAAGCCAATTTCCCAAACAAATCCCCGAAAATCGCATCGCGATCGACGCTGGTCGCCACGCGAATCAGGTGGCGGCGATCGTCGCGGCTCCAGGTAAGCTGGCCGGTGAGCATTGGGCTGGAGACGAGTGTGGTGGGCACCCAATCAGGATTGAGCAGCCAGGCGATGGTGGAGATATCCCAAATCACTTTGGAACGGGCATGGCCTTGAATGAAATGGTGATAAATATCGTGCAGATAGTTGCCGATGGCGCCGCGTCCCTTCACGTAATAATCGATCTCGGGTGCGTTGGTGATCAGGTGCGAGGCAACGGGCCGGCAGGGGATTTGAATCAACGGCACGCCGCAATCGAACAGCAGCCGTGATGCGTGAATGTCCTGAAAGCAATTGAATTCCCGCGTATGTGGCCAATAATGGGCGTGACCGCCGAGCCAGACCACCACAATCTTTTCGATGATCGCTGGCTCCGTGAGAATTGCCGATACCACGTTGGTGATCGCTCCGATGGCCACAACGTACAGCGGCTCGGCTTTCATGGCCCGGGCGCGGGCGATCAGGTCATCGACCATTGGACTGTGCACCGGCGTCTGTGCATCGGGTAAATAGGTAGTTGAGCCGCGATAGACAAAATTGGCTTCCGGGCGTCCCAGCAGGCCGAGAATTTTCACAATTTCGTGATAACTTTTTTCCATGCCATCAGCCGGGCTGCTGGAACGTTTGTTATGGAACGGCGCCGCATAAATCGCTTGCACGTCCAATTTATCCGGCGAGAGCATCGCATAGGTAAGTGCAAACTGATCGTCAATTTCGTTGCAGGTATCGGTATCGAGTACCATACTGATGGTGCCGGTTGGCGGCGTCATTCGTTCAATGCGGAACGCATCGGAAAGCTGGGGGAACAGTGGTTTGGTTTTCATGATATTTTGGTATCCTCTCAAAAAAAGATGGTAGTAAATAAAATTGAAATCAAATTGCTTCTCAAATTTTTGCAGAGCGCAGAGCGCAAAGAGCATAGCAAAAGCACAAATCTATCGCTATGCATTATGCACGTTGCATGTATAGCTTTACCATCCAATATTGAATGGATACATATTTTGTTTGCCTGGTTAAAAGTTTTTGATTTCCAAAACATGCTATGCACTTTGGAAGTGCGTAGCACGGCTAGTGCATAAGACGTCTGCGGGACGCCAGCCATTCGCTCAAACGGGACGAATTTAACGACACGTCCCCAATACGCGGCGGACCGTTCTGCTCTTCATGTCGCAAAATGCCTGTTAACAATTCGGGTGGATAATTTCCCTTATCGATGACGTAGCGGCCGATTTCGTGCAGCGTCCAGCTATGCTCGCCGCCGAAGTGGTAGAGTCCCTGTAATTCATCGTTGAGCAACGCCAATGCCATCTCCCCAATGGCAGCGCAGGATACGCAGCTCCGCAATTCATCGTGAAACAGCGTCACCGGCAGTTGACGTTTAAACCGGCTCTCGATCCAATCGACTGCCCCTTTGGCGCCGGTAACAGAATCCCCCAGCGGCAGGCCGAGCCGCACAATACAATGATTCGGACAGCGTTGAATTTGCCGTTCCGCTTCAGAAAACGTTTTCCCGGCGACGCTCAACGGATCGGGTGGATGGATTTCTGCATAGCCCCCGGCAGGAGGGTGATTGCCGGAAAATACCAGATCAGTACTCATAAATAAAATGTAGGCATTTTTCCCAAACACATCGGCGATTATCCGTGAGCCACCCACATTCAACGCGCGCGCCCATGCCGGCCGTGCTTCACACACATCCAGATCACACACACCGGCGCAATGCACCACATGCGTTGGTCGAAACTTGTCCCGAATCGCCTGCATCCGCGCGCGATTGGTGATGCACAGTGACTCTACATTCGGCCCATCCGGCACCGCCATTTTCGGCGGCCGAATGCCATAAAGTTGATTGGATGGCAGTAATCCCTGCAACCGCGAAAAGATCGGCCAGCCATGAATTGAGGTAATGCCGGTCACAAGCACCCGTTTATTTTCCATATCCCGTATCAATTATCACTTCACCATTATCAATTAACAATTTTCCATTCACATTGTCTCTTCTCCGCTTTCCATTCTTCAAATCAACTTCGCCCCCGTCGCTTCCACATATTCTTTCTGCATGGTCAGCACTTGCTTTTTAAATTCAGGATAACGTGTCCACAACGGCTTTTCACACGGCTCAAGCTGTTTGCATTGTATGCAACTATCCAATTTGCGGTCAATCGCGCATGCCCGGACTTCACATTTTTGAATGGGTAGATTTTTGGGTTTATCTTCATTTTTACACGTGTAGCAGAATACGAGCTTCGGATCAAACTCAACCCCGAATTTTTTAGCCCAACCCCACTTTTCAAATACCACTTTTTTTTCTTCATCCGTACCTGATGTTGCCTTACGCATTTCACAATCATCCGGGCATTTGTAACCGCAGTACTCAAATTTTTTAGGATCGGGCGCTTGTTTCTTTTGATCAGTTTCTTCCTCAGCAGCCATTTCCGGCAAACACATACACGCAGCACAACCAAATCCAAGAGCAGAGCAATTTTTTAGGAATTCACGACGGTTTGTAGTGGTACGCATTGGTTCTCCCTGGTTAAGTGAGTTATACTGAGCACGGCCATAAATTGCAGTTGCTTTTGGCCTTTGGCTATTAGCTAATGGCCAACAGCCACTAGCTTGTTAAGAACAGGCATTGAACTAACCGCTCACTAAAATGGCACGCTTTATAATTTCGCACAAATTGAATAAGTGTTAAATTTTCATCCCTAAATGTCGAGTACAAAAAATAATACGTGGGGTGAGCTAAAAAATTAACCATTCGAATCGCTACCATTTTCGGACTTCAGAAACGCTTGCACATCGACCAATGATGGCAGAATTTTCAACGCCCACTGGCGGCATTGTTCGGTCGGGATTAATAAATCCGGCACCATAATCGCCGGCATACCTGCTGCATGCGCTGCTTCGATACCGGGATTGGAATCTTCGAGTACCAGACAATCTGCCGGTGGCAGTCCCAACATTTCGCTTGCTTTAAGAAAAATATCCGGCGCCGGTTTGCCGTGCTTCACATCATCACCGCTGACAATCAGCGGAAAGCGGTCGGTGAGACCAGTGACGCGCAACCGCATCATCACACCATTGCGGAATGTGGAACTGGCCACGGCTTTGGGAATAGATCGCGCATCGAGCCAGTCGATCAATTCATGCAAGCCCGGCTTAACAGCGATTCCGTGAGCATCGATATGCGCTGCCGCCAATTCGCCTTTACGGGCAGAAACAGCTTCATATGGGAAATCAGCGCCAAACAAGTTTTTAAAATGATTTCGAATATCGGGAATTTTACGGCCAATAATAGCCAAATAATCAGTTTCTGAAATAGTGTATTCGAATTCGCGAATCGCCTGTTGCCAGGTAATTTTAGCAATCGTTTCCGTGTCAACTACCAGTCCGTCCATATCAAAAATTATCGCTGCAAATTGCATGTGATGTTCCTTTGGTGAAGAAGCTGTCAGCGATCAGCCGTCAGCTAAAATTTATCACTGTTATCGGTTATCAGTTATCAATTGAAACTTCTCAATTCACAATTCACCATTCCCCCGTTTTCCGTTCTCCCTTTTCCCCTCTTGCTTCTCCCACACCAACACCATCTCACATTGCCCGCAATCGAACTGCATACGGAACCGCGATCCTTGCTCATCCACGAGAAACCACGGCTCATCGGGTATGCGTTTCGGATGTGTACCGTTGCACAGGTTAAGCTGGTGTTTGATGCAATATTTTGTGCGCATCACTGGTCGGCCATGCAGGTCAAGTCCCGATTCGGCTGCCGGCTCGATTTGGGTAACGCCGTGTCGTGTGTAGAAGTCACGGGCATGTTGGTTGAGCACGTTGCCGCGGAAGTCAATGATTGTCTCGGGGTACTCGTTGTCGGTCACCGGCGTGAGTCGTTGGAACATAGGACGTCTTTCTGCACGGCGCGCCAGCAGATCATTCAGCAGCCGGCGGCGTAGTTCGTTAAGCAACGACATTGGCACGAACCAGGTTGTTTGCCATGTCAGGTCAATGCGATCGATGCGAAACGGAGTGTCGCCAGTGCGATTGAGGGATTCCAGCAATTTAGCAGTCATTTTGTTTGTATCCCGCGCACAGGATTTCTCAAGCTCATGATCGAGTTGCACTGTATTTCCGTCCTCATCGCGGGCAACCAGACGAATACCTCGCTCGGTATCACTGACAGTGATGGTTACACAAATTCTACGTTGGCTGCGTGTATTCTCTGCTGCTTTGAGGAATGCATGATCCGAATTACGATAAATCGACATACCCGGCTGAATACCATTTATATCTGCTGGAGTAATGTGTATTCCATCGACACCGTTAATCAGCGTGCCTTGCAGTTCACCGTTGCTATCGAAATAACAGATACCGTCACCATTGTGCAATTCCACATTGCCGTGAAAAACAAATCGCCGGCGCTCGACTCGTACGACCGTGCCTGCCAATTCGCCCACCATTTTCGGAGTATCGGGAAATCCTGGCGATTTGGTTCGTCCGTCAATAAAATAACGGGTATAGCCACGGTTGAAGGTTTTGGCAGGATCAGGCCGGAAATCCAATTCCACCCGACCGCTCGAGGCAGGTTGCCGATTTTTTGCAGCAAGCACCCGATCAAGCTCCTGACGATAGTAACTGACAATATTTGCGACATAGGCCTGATCTTTGAGTCGGCCTTCAATTTTGAACGAGTAAACGCCAGCATCGATCAATTCGCCGAGATGAGCCGACAGGTTTAAGTCACGCAACGAAAGCCAGTGCTTCATAGGTTGGACTTGTTCGCCGTCACGATTAACAATCCGATAGCGTTTACGGCACGGCTGGGCACATTCGCCACGATTGCCACTGCGGCCGCCGATGGCATAGCTCATGTAGCATTGGCCACTGTAACAAACACACAGGGCGCCATGAACAAAAGTTTCTAATTCGATTTGACTTTGAGTGCGAATGTCGCGGATTTGATCGAGCGATAATTCGCGGGCGAGAATCACCCGCTGAAATCCTGCTTGCTCCAGAAAGCGGACTTTTTCCGGGGAATTATTGTGCATTTGAGTGCTGGCAATTAGCGGAATTGGTGGCAGGTCACATTCCAGCAAGCCCATATCCTGAATGATCAGGCCGTCCACGCCCATTTCATACAACTGCCGGATAAGCGTTATCGCTTCCGGCAGTTCATGATCGTGAAGAATCGTGTTTAATGTAACATAAATTTTAGCCCAGTAGATGTGGGCATGCTGCACCAGCACAGCAATATCATCCGGGCTATTTCCGGCCCTGCTGCGGGCGCTGAACTTCGGCGCGCCGATGTACACGGCATTGGCGCCACAATTAATGGCTGTCAATCCACATTGGAGATTTCGCGCCGGGGCGAGCAGTTCAATTCGATTCACGAGCAATGGATTCCCCGGGAATTTCCGTCAGTGATTGCAACAGTCATGATGTTCATGTTGCTGTTGCAGCTTATAGCTGGCAAATTCTGACCGAGCCGCTGCATCAACCGGCCGTTTTTCCAGTTGGCACCAGGTTTCCAGTTCTTCAACATCAACATCCACTTTGTGGACATGCATCCCCTGCAGCCGAAACTTGCTGAGCGTTTTGCGGGCCATTTTATGCCATTGTTCAAACGTTGTTTCCAAATCATCTTTATCAACCGAGATTTCACGTAGCCGTTCCCATTGATTCGCTCTGAACCAAGCGATTCCAACTACCATGTGTCGAGGTGCCATACCATCCATCCGTTTTAATTGAAGAGGTTTAGTTTCTGATTATTTGGTTTTTAGTGTAAGTGTCAATAATTCTGAATTAGTAAACCAATTGAAACTGCTAGTAGATATTGAGTTATGTTTACACGTTCCGGGTTCCGATTTCAGCGTTCAGGGTAAAAAACTTCTATCGCAAAGTAAGTATTATACGTTTATGACATTTTAATCAACTCAGATATGCTAGTGCCAAAAATAAATCCGTCAACCGAGAATGGTGAAACCGCAACGTGTACCGATGCCAGCATTATCAATTATCAACTCTCAAATCACCATTCTCAATTTACAATTCTCAGAGTCGTTTCTGTTCCGGTTCAATAATCGCATCTTCAAATATATAGCGGGGATTGCAACACTCATCGCCCTGCATCAATGTTTTGGTGCGATGCAAATTCAGACGGGGATCAAATGTATTTGCCAGCACCTGATCGCCATAGCAGTGCGTTACAAAGCCCAGATTTGCGGCGTTAGCTTCACGGTAAATTTCAGCAAACAGGCATTTGGTGCATCGCAATTCCAGGACGGATTCGGTTTGCTCCACAATTTCCAGATGACTTGCGGTTTGCATAATCGATTTCAGCGTTCGCGGGTCTTTCATGTACTGGCCCAACATCATGTTCGCCACTTTATAAGCATCGAGAAATGTGTCCAGATTACGTGTTTGGTAAGACTCGCGCACCGACATCATCGTATTTGTGTAGAGCTGGTTAAATGCCTGTTGAAGCATGTACATAAATTCCTGTTTGTCGTAGTGATTGCACAGGTGTTTCATAACCGGAATATAATAGACCTGAAAGCTAAATTGCGCGAGTTCACGGTAGGTTATTCCGGCATCGATTTCAAACGGGTCAGTGGGTCCAATTTCGTGTTGCTGCTGTGCGATAACCGAGCTGCCAAGACATGTGAACGCCGCCGCTGGCATCACGGTGGCTAAAAATTGCCGACGATTGCAGCGCCCGGATGGACTTTTCGACGACATACATCCTCCTTCACCATTCCGGTGATCTTGACGTATTTTTAAGTCTTGAGACGATCAGCAGTCAGCGATCAGCACCATATGCATTTTTTTGCTCGGTTTAATTGTTAATTGAAATTTTGAGGAGAGGCCGGATTCAATTTATAACCATTCAGATTGTTAACTTGAATTACTCATAAATCAAAAAGTAATCACAGATAATTAACTGTTAAAACATGCACTAGTTGGATACATAGAAATAAACTAAGTTCGATATACTGAATTTGGAGGCTTGCACCATTCAAGCCAAAGTCCAGTCAATTATATCTTCTAAAGGTAACTTGACTGGGTTATCTGGACTCCTTAATGAATTACAATGAATATTCCAGGTTAAGAATATTTGGCGTTTCATCTTTCAGAAGGAATACATTTCATCATCCCGAACTTCATTGCAACTTGGGTTGCACATCCCGGAAAATCAAAATGCTGAGCATTGACTGGTGAATGTCTTAAGTATGAATTATTCATTCGCCTGGCACTGCATTTCATGTTTGAATTTAGTGAATAGTTTTCAGTAAAGTTAGAATGGATAAATTTTGCAACGCGTTTCCCTAATCGTTCCGGAAATGCAGCGCTCATGAAAATTTTATATATGCCTCCTTGATCTGTTCCAAAAACTCATCCTGATTCCGTTCCCAATATTTCTGAGACAGAATTTCAACTTCGTTAAAGCCCGTAAATCCAACCCGCTCGACCCAACTACGGATTTCCGGAATATTGATAACTCCCTCCCCCATCAGGCCGCGATCATTGAATGGGTCGGTCATCGGACATTTCCAATCGGAAATATGGAAGCCGAACAGGTTATTATTCAATCCACATCGGGTGATTTCCGGTTCCAGCGCCGGATCCCACCAACTGTGGTAGGTATCGACTATTACACCCAATCTTGTGGAATCGATGCGTTCCACCATTTCGTTTGCCTGACGCAGTGTATTAATTGCCGACTGATCGGCTGCGTAAACGGGATGCAGTGGCTCAATTGCCAGTTTGATTTTTGCTTTAATTGCCGAAAGCAGAATTTGTTCAATACCGTCACGAATCTGTCCGCGCGAAATTTCCAGCGACTGTCCGGGAACTGCACCGCATACCAGTACTAACATTGGCGCTCCCAATTCAGCAGCTTGTTCGATAATGCGCCGATTTTGTTCAATCGCCTCCTGGCGTTTTGAGTGGGTATCGGCTGCAAAAAATCCACCACGACTCAATGAGACAATTTCCATGTCATGATCCCGAATCATTTGTCCGGTCGCATGCAAATTATGGTTCTCCAGCATTTCACGCCAGATAGTAATACCTTTAACACCTACAGCAGCATACTTTTCCACTGCCTGCTCAAGTGACCACGGTTTGGTCGTGATCGTGTTGATGCAAAATCGGGATAAGTCATTCATACTTTTTTTCTGAGATTAGGTTTGTACGTGTTGGGAATATTTCTAACTTGTCGGTTCGTCAATTATTAAAGTAACAAAATATGAGTAATAATGCAAGGTGATTTTCCCGGATAGCCGCCAAAAAATTTATCATTTTGGTTACATTTTGAGAAGCAAAATTTGTTTTTGTCATGAAAACCTAATTGTACGAAATGGTGCATATTTTCTTAGAATACCAACCGCAAAATAAAATTTTCACTGTCCGCGAGAACAGCCGCTGAATTTTTCCCTACAGTCAACGGGAAAATAAAATCAGGAATTCCTGTCCCAAAGTTCAACTTGGTGGCCGGTAATCGGGACAGGTTGGTAACCAAACAGCCTTTATCGGGATCGTACGGTTTTAATTTATCATAGCGTGCATCTGCAATCAAAGTTTCTATATGTGCGAGATAATCAAGATAATATTTTGGCGTTACATCAGGCATATGTTTTCGTATCTCAATCGCGATGTCATGAATTTCAGATTGGTTGACCATGGCTGTCTCGAAATTGACATCATTAAACATCAGCCCGTTACCAATGAACCGTTGCCCGTATTGCGGAATTTTCCGCCTGACATCAACAGGCATTGTTAGCAGGATATTTTTGTCAAACTGCTTTTTCTGCAATTCAACAGTTCGTTTCAGCACTATTGCGGACAAAATATCGTTTGTCGAGACGGATTGCCCGTTTGCTGCTGCAATCTGTTTAATCTGTGCTCGCACTTCCGCTTTAGGAATTTGTTCAAACGAGATTGATAATTTATCAGGGACGGCGGGACATGGGGCCGGCCGGGTATCAAAATGAAAAGCCTTTAGGATCGTCCGCTTGTGATTGACGTTGAGCATCGCCCGAATAACCTGCCGCAGTAAATAATTCCGGGAAATCATGGCAAGTATGCCCAGCATAAAGAAATAGCTAAATCCATCACCAGCGAGATGATTTAATTTCGGAATCAGCACAGTACCATTATTAAGCTGGATTACTTTTAGAAAGAACAACGATTCCATATCTGCGGGAATCATCGAACAATAGGTTTGATAGATATTTTCATTACTGTCATGCGTTTGAAAAATCTGCTGAATATGCACTTCAGCAAAACAGGCAGTTTCATTATACCGATCGAACTGGATGACACCAGCATCGTATTTCCCAAACATCGGCCAGAAGAGTCCCGAGAGTTTCCGCAAAGCTGATCGAATTGCTTTAGTATTTAACCTGTTTTTGTAATACATTATAAATTCAATCGGATAGCTACCGTTTGCGAAGATTGTGTCGACCTGGGAAATATTGAGTTTTTTCATGCCCCCCACTGCCCTTTCATTAGTTAAAACGTTTAAATCCTTTACTCAGGTGCTATTATCGGAGTGAAGCGTTTTCATCGTCTGTTTACATTAATGAAACGATACTGGTATGCGCTTCAGGACAGAGCAAGTATGCAATGTGTAAATGCCCGGTCTGTTGTCATTAATATAATTATACTAAGGCGACTGGCCAGGCATTGCACTCCGAATCTGGTGAATTCTTCTGTGACAGAAAGTAATGAAATTTTCAACAGAGTCAAGAGATGAAGCATTAATTTTTTCCGTTTTACATTTTTTAGACAGTATTATCGCCCTTATATAATTTCAATTTCACATCGCTTGCCCGTTTTTTTCCTGCAACACGTTAATGGCATTTGCCAGACGCATGATACCGGTCTCAATCGTTGCTTCATCCACACAGGAAAAATTAAGCCGCATGGTTCGTGTCCGCGTTTTGTTGATATAAAACGGATCGCCGGGGACAAACACCACATGATCTTTCACGGCCAGATCGAACAAATCAAGCGCCGCCAATGGTTCCGGCAATTCCGCCCAAAGAAACATACCGCCTTCCGGTGTGGTGGATGTTACATCTCCAGGGAAATATTTTTTAATACTACGCAGCATTGCTTTACACTGATTTCCATAAACGTGATTTATTTTTTCGATATGCTTATCGATATCATAATCCATCAGATATTGATAAATTATGCATTGCGTAAAATGAGTCGTGTGCAAATCGGTCGCCTGTTTGGCGGTGACAAGTTTGCTCATAATCGGTTCAGGCGCAACAATCCAACCGAGTCGAAAGCCCGGGACAATCGATTTGGAAAACGAACCCAGCAACACCGTATTATCCGGCGCCAATTCCTTAAACGATGGTTTTGCCTCCCCGGAGAAGCGCAAATCGCCATACGGATCATCTTCAATTAATATCAATTTGCTTCCCTGAATAACCTCTGCAACGTCCATTCTGTTTTTGATGGAATAGGAAATTCCGGACGGATTCTGGAAATTAGGAACCGTATACATCATTTTGGGATTGTGCGAATTAACAGCTTCCTGTAATTTTATTACATCCATGCCGTCATCGGAGACCGGAACCGGCAGAAACATCGGACGATAAATGGAGAACGCCTGGATTGCTCCAAGATACCCCGGCTCTTCAATAATGAGTCCTTCCCACTCATTCAAAAATATTTTTCCCAACAAATCCAGGCCCTGCTGCGACCCACTTGTGATTAAAATATTATCCACGGGGATGTCGATATTCTTTTTCTCACGGTATTGAGCCGAGATATATTCGCGTAACTTTCCGAATCCTTCGGAATTGCTGTACTGGAACACGTCCCGGCCATAGGTTTCGAATACTTTTTCTGTTGCCTGTTTCAGTTCATCTGCAGGAAAAAGCTCCCGATTGGGTAATCCACCTGCGAATGAAATGACATTCCGATCCAACGCAACTTTCAATATTTCCCGAATGAATGAGCGCGGCACATCCGCAATGCGATCTGAAAAAACCTTATCCATATATTCCTCATTATTATTCCGAGAATAAAAAGATCTGGCTGGATATTAATTCACATAAGACAAATATCCTGATCAAATACGCGGGCAGGATTCTATGTTTCAGTAGATTAAGGACAACTTTAAATGCTTATAAACTGGTTATCACCCGCTGGCGATGTGGAATGGGCACGCGTTCGCCATCACGAACAGCAATGACATTCGCGTGAATGGCCGCGGCTTCTTCGAGAAACGGCGCTGTGGATGGGTAACGCTGGGAAAAATGGGTTAAAATCAATAAATCCGCACCGGATGCTCGGGCGAGTGACGCGGCGTCACTGGCGGTCATGTGGCCATACCGGGCTGCTTCAGCGGAACGATCGGACAGGAACGTGGCTTCACACACTAACATATCCACATTATCGGCCAGTTCGTTCGCTGCCGGACAAAGCCGGGTATCAATCACAAATGCAAACGACTGGCCAAATCGTGGATTGCTGACATCTGTCAGTTCTACCCGTCTCCCATCAGCCAGATCAATCCAGCCTTGCGCCCGTAGCAAACGAATATCAGGTCCACTGATGCCAAATGCAGCTAATTTTTCAGGAATAAATGTGACATCATCACGCTCCTGAAGCCGCAGTCCCCAGGTTTCAACCGAATGATCGAGCAATTTCGTTTCCAACATGAATTTGTCATTTTCAAAAATTTTGCCGGATTCTGAAATGGGATGGTCAATTAAGATCGTCGTATCATGAAATATCGCCGCATGGCGCAGGTTATCATAATATTGCTGCCCGGAAGCAGGATAGTAGACATGCACCGGGTGTTGCACGTTATCCAGCGAGAGCCGTTGAATAATGCCCGCCAGACCAAGGCAATGATCACCATGAAAGTGTGAAATGAAAATGCGGGTAATTTCCGAAACAGATACACCAGCGCCGATCATTTGCCGTTGAGTGCCTTCGCCGGGATCGAATAAAATACCTTCATCGTCCCATCGTAAAAAATAACCACTATGATTGCGCCAGCGTGTCGGTACCTGACTGGCCGTCCCCAATGCAACAAACACTCGTTCGGACATTTACCTCTCACTGATTAAAATTGCTTTCATCTGTTTGTAACATTAGGAATATAAGTGATTTTACGATAAAAATCCAGTCAATAGTTCATAAATTCAAAATTGATCGTTTCTCGAAAAGTCAAAAAGTCGGAAGGGTAGATAATGGGAACCTACTAGGGATTGCGCCTATTGCAATATGAAAGCATAATCGATTCATTCAAGTAGAGAAATATTATATAATGTCAAACAAGGGCGGCAGACGATCTACGCTACAAATCACCCTGATCAGGCATGTTCGCTACCTTAATTGCAAACGCAATACCCAACGTAATAATAAAAATGAGGGATAAAATAATCTGTTTCTCAGTTTTATCTGCATTCTTTTTCATGTCTAACTCGACATAATTTACAAAGGATGTATCCTGCCTGAGACCTACATTGACATCGGTTCCATCAAGATATTTGATCGCAACGCCGGAGAATACTTTTGCTGTATAAACATCGTCATCCTCGTTATCAATCAACAATCCTTCTTCACGATTGATATAGTTATTTTTTACCTGAATGACCGCATCGGCACCGTTTTTATATGCTTTGTACTTGAGATAATTTAGAATTTCATCATTGGATGAATACTCACTTCCGATTGCTTCGACAAAACCGATTTGTTCGTATTCACGTTTTACGTCCACACCATCAAAATAAATATCAACGACGCCGGATTCATTAATGTATTGTTTATCTGTGGTTGGCGTGTAATGTACCATGTTGTTGTCACCATGAGTGACAAAACAACCGGCAACAATTGTAGCCATGAAAGAGAGCAGAAGCGTTAATCTGGTTATTCGAATCATATGTAAGTTCCTGTTTATTTCTTTTTATACTTTGACGATTCAAAATAATTAATTCATTACATTCTCGTCATTCGAATTTTATGATAATTTGTTGCAAACCCGATTGATAAAAAAATCGCCCCGGCAGAATAGCGGGGCGATGTATCGACTTACTTTTTAAATGCAGGAATCCAGTTTATCTTTATAATAGCGATCGAATGCCTGCTTGCCTGCGTTTCCGCCCAGGCTGTGAGTCCCAATTTCTTGATTACGCAAAGATTGAAGAGCTTCAGATTATGGGGAAATCGGTCGGCTCTATCTGCCAACGGTTGCAGCAAACCACACGGGAAATCAGTACACTCGTGACAGAATTGGACATTTTTGTCCTGAGCACATGCATATAATTTGCAATGGACATCAAATCCATAATGGCGTAATACCTGACAATCGCCATCACAAGCGCGGCAGCCGGGACAGCCGATCTGTTCCGCAGCGGGATTCATTCTTTTCGCCAGCATGTCACGTATTTCTGCATTCTCATTTGCCAAATACCCTGGACAATTGAAGCAATCGCGGCCACACGGCGCGGTCAGTTGTTCGTAATTCATTGTACCTCCAAAAAATGTAAATAAAAAATAGTGCGGACAACCGCACCTGATCTTCGATTATTGACAATATCATTCAACAATGTCCACTTTCAGGTAATCGGTAACCAGTGATCGGTTTCAACACGAAATATTTTCGTGGTTAACCAACAATTGTTATTTATTTAGTGGAGGAATAATGGAATTTGTGACATGATTATCGGGATTTTCCCAATAATTTTTTCGCGGAAAGTCAGTATCAACCTTTTGGAATAAATGGACAAGACGGGCTGTATTGGCAATGCGGGCGTATTCATCATCAAGATTTACAGATTTAATGTGAGTTTGAATACGGCAGCGGCATTGAGCGGCGGGTTTAAAAAAATACAGTTTTTCTCCATATAATTTTTCACTTTTTTTCGTGACCGGGAACTGATTTTGCGGACATTCTCAAGCGTCATTTCCATAATGTTGGCGATCTCTTCATACGAAAGCTCGGCGATATCACGGAAGATAAAAATCAGCCGCGCCTCGTTTGTCAGGCAGTGGCAAAAGGCGGTCAAACATTGGTCACATTGTGTCTTAACCCATCCCTTCTTTTCATCTGGCAGCCCGTAATATGGAATATCATCCATTTCGAAATGCGCGGTTATTTCGGTGGACGTATATACACGCTCGTTTTTGGCGCAACGTAAAAGCGTTCGCCGGGCAATCGTATAAATCCATGTTGAAGTATTCGACTGCCGGCGAAATGATGGCAGACATCTGAGAAGTTCGTACCATGTCTCCTGTGCCGCTTCCTTTGCCACATCCGGATTTTTAATCATCCGATGAGCGAATTGCGAGATGGTAAGTCCATAATCCCGGACGAGCATTTCTGTATCAATTTGTTGATTTGACATATTTGTTCGTATTTAAATCCAAAACCCTATTGGATTGAACAACAGGGTTCCGGATCGAATTTTCTTTAAAGTGAAAAGACTTCTTTTATTAATTTGCCCGAATACCATGATTCTCAATATAAACCACTCCACGCTCCTTCAATCCGGCAAGCATAAATTCGACACAATCAGGTTGTTCGGCAATATGCTCCGGTGCAGACACGCCGATGCGTTTGAACAGGCCGTTCGCAATCATCCGCAGGGCGACAGTTGCGGTATAGCCGGTTGTCCGGGCCATGGAGTGCACGCCGGTTTCCGTATTAAACCGATCCAGCAGATTCCATTCATAACGATAGGCTCGGCCAGCTTTTTGGCCGTCCACCCGAACTTGCATCACGGTCAAATCGTGTTCGCCGGGCTTCATTTCCCAGATTGGAAACATCAGCTTGGCAGTAACATCCAGCGGCCGGATTTGCACGCCGTTAACATCAATCGGCTCCAAACTGAAAAATCCGGTTTCGCGCAACACTGCCATTTTTTCAATATGTCCGGGATAGCGCAATGTCTTTTCCTTCATATTAGGAATTTTCAGCGTATTGATCAAACTACGCAGTCCATCGCTATTAAAGGCTTCCAGTGTACCGATGCCGGGAAAATTCAGGTATTCGGGATCAGACAGTGCCGGTCGCACCACCAGTTGACCGTGCTCAACATAGCGTGCCGGACGCGTATATTCCTCGATCACATCCACCGGCGAGAACACGGCCTTATATTCGAACGGCCACTGCCGAATCTCCGGCAGGCCACCCACATAAATCAACGCTGATTCGCTTTTATCGAGCAAACGATCACCGTGGGCGACCAATATATTACTCATTCCCGGCGCAACACCGCAATCCATAATTGCTGTCACCCCATGCTGTTTGGCTAATTCGTCCAGTTGAAACGGGTCCTCCGGAAAAAATGCAATATCCACCACCGATTTCCCGGTACGAATGATCGCTTCTAATGTTTGAAAGCCCATAAAACCGGGCACAGCGTTGATCACAAAGTCAAACTGGTTAACAAGCGTTGTTACAGTACTGGGATCGGATAGATCCGCCTGATGCGTGTGGATTCGATTGTCTTGTGCCATTAGCGCTGCAAGTGCATCCGTGCTGACATCAATGGATGTCACATTAAAATCTGCCGCCAAATCGAGTGCCATGGGACCGCCCACCAAACCGGCGCCAAGAACGATGACTTTTTTCATGTGCTCTCCTTAATTCAAATGAACGGATAAAAGGCATAACGCAGCCAGCATAGTCATGTTTGCCATGCACTATGTTCTGGGCGCTTTGCCGTAAAACTTCTGTTATTCGGATTATTTTATTATATTTTGATTTGTGAACGTAGACAATTGATTGTCGTAACAACGCGGGTGGACCAAATAATTGTGCAGTTCGGTGGACAGTTCCACTATCTTTGCATCAGCGGGCAGCAAATCTTCGAACTGTTCCAGAATTCGTCGCCGGATAACGGTTTGAATCGATGGACCATAGTTCAAATCGAACACCCAGCACATTTGTTTCAGCTTGAAATCGTTCAGGTTTGAACAATACTGGTAATGCACGGCTTCACGCCGCAGCAGCGCTTCGAGAATGTGCTCCGAATAACCCGGTGTGTCAGGCATACCGTGCTCAATCGCCCGATTGTGGATGCCATGATGGTCCCGATAATAGTTTAGTACGATCCGCCAAATATCCAGTTTATCCGCATCGCGCAGCAAGCGGGCAAACATGAGTATTTCGTCATCATCATGCGCCGGCAATCGCGGCAAATTGTGCAACCGGATCGATTCTTCAACCAGGCGTTGTGTTGTTGCGGGCAAAACTGTTAATACGCCGGAATCATGCAATTCCTGAACACTGAATTCTGCATGGTTGACCGATTTTTGGTCCTCGAATGTGCCATAGCGAATATATTGTTTAAACCGCCCGACATCGTGCAGCAAGCCAATCAGCGTGGACAGCCGTTGTGTTCGTTTTGGCAAACCTAATTCTTTGGAAATCATCAAAGCCTCCCCGGCGACACGCCAGGAGTGCTTGCGTTTAAGGTCAAGATTCATTTGAACCTGCTCATCCGGAGATGAGTGTTGTTGTGCATACCGTTTGAACCACTGCTCAATCCGTTGATGCTGCTCGTGTGAAATACCTAACTCAGTCATAGCTTAACTTCAAAATCAAAGGTGTTTTGTCTGTATATAATCTATCAGTAATTTCCATATGTATGTGAAACGACAGACGTGAGAAGTGAGACGATTTTTCTTAAGTCTATTTTCCGTTGTCCGTTTTCCATTCTCCCTATTCCGTCTTCATTTTCCGCCTACACATTGAACCGAATACTTAGAATATCGCCGTCTTTTACCAGATATTCTTTACCTTCCAGCCGGAAACGGCCGTTGTCTTTCAGCGCTTTTTCCGAACCGAACTCAATCAAATCTTCATAATGAAAACACTCGGCGCGAATGAATCCCCGCGCCAGGTCAGTATGAATCGCTCCGGCGGCATCCAGCGCTTTGTCGCCTTTGCGGATATTCCAGGCGCGCACTTCATCCGGACCAACCGTAAAGAAACTGATATAGCCGAGCAATTCGTAAGCCATTTGCGTCAACAAATCGCGGGCAGATTCCACAATGCCCATATCATCCATGAACATTTTAATTTCATCGAGATCATCCAGACGGGACAGTTCCATCTCGAAATTGCCGGCGAATTCAATCGCGCGGGCAATCTTGCCAAGCGACGTCAGTAATGCGGCATCCTTATTAAATCGGTCTTCGGCAGAATTCAGCACAAGCATGAGTGGCTTGTGCGTGAGAAACTGAAATCCCCGCATCGCCTTCTCTTCATCCGTGGTCAATTCCAGCGTGCGGACAGGTTTCATTTCATTCAAATGATCAGCGATTTTCCGGATAGCCGTTTCTTCGATTTGCTGCGCGATGGTTTTTGGTCCGCGATTCACGCCTTTTTCGATTCGTTCGATCCGGGTCTCCGCCAGAATTAAATCGGCAATTAGCAGCTCTTCCGCCACCTTTTTCGCATCATCCAGCGGCGAGGCATCACCCATCAGGTCATCGTGGAAATTGCGCACCACCAGCGCCAGCGCATCGGCATTTTTCATATTCTGCAACGCGTTACTGGTGAAAGCGCCGTCCTTTGCAGAACCAGCGGTCAATCCGACAAAATCCATCACCTCCACCGTAGCATGTACCGTGCGTTTGGGTTTGTAAATTTCCACTAACCGATCCACACGCTCATCACCAACATTTACCACAGCCATATTGGGTTCGGATTTGGTGCTGGCATACGCAGTCACTTCGGCGTGCTGCCGGGTGAGTGCATTGAATATAGTGGTCTTCCCGGAATTGGCCAATCCGATCAATCCGATTTTCATTGCTTTATTGCATCCTTTCTTTCAATCCGAAGTTGTGTCCTGCTTGTCATCATTCAATTTCTTCATTAATATTTCCACCGGGGTCAAATATTTTTTCTCGCTATTGCACTGCTTGCAGCACGGTACAATATTCCCTTTCGTGGACTTTCCCCCGCGCGCCAACGGCACCACATGATCCATCGTCAGTTCCGCTGCATCAACCTGCCGCTGACAGTAATGGCACCGTCCCGCTGCGAGTTGATTGCGCCACCACTGAGTTTTGCGGAGCTGTTTGGCTTTTTCCTTCTCCCGGGCGATGTGCTGTTTATCTTTTTCAAATGGAATATAATCCATGTTTTTATTTAACCGGTTTTTCACAAAGACACGTATTAAGGCATAAATGTATTATATTTTCATCTCAATTGCAATAGTTAATTTGGGAATTTTTTACGGAAATCCAGTCCAGATAGAGGTACCTTTGTCAGTTCGCTTCTACGCAAGGAGTATTATTAACACTGAGGAAGTTGTTTTACTTTGTTTATTTTGGTTACAAGAATTACATCTTCATCAAACTGTATTAATTATTATATGGAAGCATTCCTGAACCGGTTCCAGCGTGATTCGATTCGGAAAAATTAATTTGCCACCAAGAACACCAAAACTCGAAGAAATGAAAAATAATGGATTGAATTGCATTGTCAAAGTTACTTGTTTTCAAATATCGAAATTTCTGAACATAAGGGCGCTTTCATAGAATAATCATTTTGCATAAATTTTCTATTAAAAACTCAGAATGGATTTTACTCAAAGCTACTTAACATCTTGTATCTTTGTGCCTTCGTGCCTTTGTGGCAAAATTTTATTAATAACTATGAATGACAAGTTGAAAATTGATGTGGCCTAAAAATTAAAAGTTATCACAGTTCGACTCCGATCACTGTGAAGATGGAGCTTCAGCCTGAGTCCCGACGAGTCGGGAAAGGCTCGTGGTTCAACTGGTCATTCATATAAATAGAATTGGTCAAAAAAAAATACTTACCAAAGCAGGCCTTTTGCCTGTATTATTTATCGCTTGTTTTTGGTTCGCAAAAAAGCTGTTGTATTAGTGGATATCGATTTTTCCATATTGTTTATCAAGGACTGAAAAATAATTGCATTTTTAACAATCAACGAGTTGTTCATATCCCAATACACGCATTAGTTTGTCAACCATAACATTTATGGAGAAAATTTAACATTCGCTTCAACAATTGAAAATATAGGTGCTTACACAAATATTACTGTTTTTTAAACGGAATTCAACAAAAATACTCCGTATATTCATGCTCGTGATTTTAAGGTAACAAAAATAATGGGTTGAATGATTTGCGCGTCGGCGGGTTTCAACTTTAGGTTACTCTTGAGGCAAATCTATTATGTGGGGAGTAACATAATTGACAAGGAGATGGGGTGAAAGGGAAAAAAAATTTTTGATTCTTTTATCTCCTTATCACCTTGCATTGCTATCCCCCACTCACCGCGGCAATAGCTCTAAACGAGTGATTGACATAATTTCATGCTCCCCGTACCGCAACCATTGAGTCACATGAGGATTGATTATGAAAACACGTACCGGACAAATTGTATTGACAACTGCGATTCTGCTGCTAAGTCCGTTGCTGGCAATCGGATTTATCTATTACGGTGAATACACACTGGACGCGCCACACTTCATCGAAGAATATATAAAAATAGTTGCCGGCGCTTTTTTAGGAATTGTGGTCTCGTATTTTTCATTCAGGCTGAACAAGAAAAATGCCGAAGCGAAAGCCGAAAATGTTCGCAAGCAGGTGGCCGTCATTATCGATCATTACCTTTCCCAATTACTGGAGCACACCAAGGAAATTCTCGATCATTTAGCGGCGGATGTGACGACCAAGACCCCGGCGCAAATCGCCCGCCTGAACGAGAGCACGCTCCAGGAATTACATATTATGGCAGATATAATCAATTCACTGGTGCAGCGGATTGAAGAGAATGCCATCCAGACGCCTGACGCGCTGCCGGAAAGTTACCGGGCGCTGGTGTCGGTGGCCACGCATATTCGTGAGGAAATATCACCCGGGCCGAAACCGATTCACCGGATTATTGAGTCGATCAAAAAGCTTGAATCGAAAATCCAGCAAGGATTGATCAATGAAACGAAAAATGAAAATCGTTAGCCTGTGCACCGCGTTTCCGCGCATTTCACGGTCGCAACATATTTTAGATCCACTGGCAAAGCAGACATTCAAATTGGATATGCCCACGCCGTACATCCACTCAAATGCCGAGCTGCAGGAACTGTACGGCTTTGGCCTGAAGGACAAATTTATCGGCTACCGCAACGATTTTATCCCGGATTTCGATTCCTTTGGTTCGAACGAGCAGTACATCATCAACAATATCTATTTTTCTGAATTCCACCTGCATTTTCTGGTTGGCGGTATCGGCACCGGTAAATCCCGGTTTCTGCAATTTTTCCGGAATGAAGTATTGAAACACCGCCGCCATCCCTGTGATGCACCCTGCGATTTTCGGGACCGGGTGATGTGTGCGTACATCGATTTTAACTCCCAGCCAAACGACTGGCTGACGACGCACCATCAGGCAAGGATTGAAAACAGCATTACCCGCTTATTGTGTTCGAAAATCGAGAAGATCATTAAAAATTTTTTCGACACTGAACAGGAAGTGACCGACGTATGGGATCATCTGTTTCAGCACGATGACTATAAAAACAACGCCGTTGACCTGCTAATCGGCGAACTGCGGGCGCACGAGGCGCTGGAGTGGAAGGCCGGTTTCAATCTGGTCAAAGAAAAACGCATGCGCATTTATCACAAATTGCGCGATAGTAAGGAAGATTACCTCGCGTATTTGTCGGTGATTCTCAATTATATCAAAACAACATTTTTCCGGGATAACCGCATTTGCATCAATATTATTTTTGATAATCTCGATTTGCTGCCGAATCTCGTACAGATTATCGCCAAGGAAAAAATCAAAATTCTGTTTAACACCGCCAGTGTCACAGGCATTGTGGCTGTGCGGCAATCAACCTATCGCGAATTGATTACCAACGGGTACTCATTTTCAGCAAACGTCATTCCCCATAACGGCCCATCAATTTTTGATATTGTGCACCAACGTCTCGATTTGCTACTGGCCAATCCCGACGCTTACATGCACGGGCTGGACATCGACCAATCGGACAAACGCACGTTTATCGATTCCATTAAACAAATTAAAAAACTGCTGCAGGAAAGTAAGTTAGTCATGAATTTCTATCGCTCGATTTGCGGGCGTAGCATCCGCAAGGCGTTGATACTGTCGGAGCGGCTGATTTGCAACTCGGTGTACGATGTGTTTTCCAATTCGCCGATCGGCCAGGGGGAAATTTTGCGGGCGATCATGGCCGGCTCCAATTCGACGTACGTATGGGATGAAGAAAATGAAATTGCCAATCTCTACGATGTGAACGGCCGTACCGAGCATCAGCATCTCATCAAATTGCGGATTTTAAAAGCGGTGTATTTTCATGACGACCTTGAACTGGGCAAACTCATGGATTTGCTGACCGCATTCGGCTACGATTATGAGCTGATCCAGTACGCGCTGAACGACCTGCTCTCCGTTTCCAAACGGTTATTGTGGACCGATTCGCTGTTGCATTTTAAATCGGTGGATGAGCTGTTGCAGCAGAAGAAGTCCAAACTATCCATGTCGTCCGCTGGCAAGGGCTACGCCACCTGGCTGTACAAAAACATCAGCTACGTGCAGGAAGTGATGCTGGACATCCCTGTGGATGCCGATGATTTCGGCGAAGGCTGGAACTACGCCAACATCGACCAGCGCATCAAACTGATTCTGAAATTCCTGGCCATTCTCGTCCGCGACGATATTGCCGAAATGAATACATTTTATTCAACCTATGATGTAAACACCTACAAAGACATCTGGAAATTCACCGACCCGATCACCACCTCGATTGTGATTGGTGTAGAGAGCGATTTCAACAAAATCATGGCTAACATTTCATCCCACAAATTCGGCGCCACCGAGCTGCAGATCATTCGCAGCGAGCTATCGGCGCAGTTTGAAAATTTGAAGAATATGGCGGCGGGGAGGGTGGTTGAGTAGTGGTTTTGGGGATGAATGGATTGGTCTTTTTAAAACATCCCCTCGACCCCCCTTCGAAGGGGGGTAAGCTCCCGCCTTTGAAGGGGGGCAGGGGGGGATGTCTCAACAGATATATAAATGATCAAATTTCCAGATTCTTCCTAAACGAACAAACCATCCAAAAACCCCCAGAGTCCAGAGACCAGAGAAACCAGAGTCCAGATTTTATTTATAGACGGGAGAGAGCGCCACGCGGAACCCAAGCCAGTAGTACCCGTTGATCGGATGGCCCCTGAGACGGGAGGCGCAGCGCAGGCCGTAGGCATCATCGAAGAACGCGGCGCCCCGAACCACGCGGGTTTTTTCTTTCTCATCATACCAATCGGCACTCCACTCCCACACATTACCCGCTATGTCCATCAACCCATCCGGCGTGGCGCCTTCGGGGTAGCTGCCGACCGGGGTTGGTTGGCCGACTTTCATATCAAAGTTAGCTAATTGCGGCGTCGGTTCTGCATTGCCCCAGGGATATTCTCGTTCACCCCGGCCGGCGGCCCATTCCCATTCTGCTTCTGTGGGAAGCCGGAATGCGCGATTTGCTTTATCCTGTTTTGTCAACCAGTCACAATAAGCGACCGCGTCATCCCAGGCAACACCAACCACGGGCTGGTCATCACTATTGTATTTTTTGTCATCCCAATATCGTGGCTCACGGTGATTGGTTGCCTTGACAAATGCCCGGTACAGTTTGTTGGTGACGATGAATTTGGCCAGGTAGAACGGTTGCTCAATCGTGACCTGTTTTCTTGATTCGCCCATTGTGAATGCGCCAGGGGGAATGAGGATGTATTCGGTGTGCCCCTCGTATGGATTGGTGAACAAGCGTGGCAGGCCAGTAACCGGTTCAAGTTCTTCATCAAAAACTGAGGATGCAATAAACTCCCATTGAACAAGTAGGGATCGAGCCCAGTCGCGCACTTGTGGTTGAACATCATCTATTAAACCGGCAACAATTTTTTGAGCTGCGTCGGTGCCGATAATTTGTAGACAACGTAAAGCAGCGAAGCGCTGTTGCCAGGGCAAGGTCAAATTCTCCAACACTGTTTGAAACGGCTTTTCGCTTTTAATAAGCGATTCATGGATACAGCGTGGTAGGAAATCAGTGACAGCGCGGTCTATTTTTTCCGATGATAGAAATTGGGTCATAAATGGCTCAAACATGGAGGGATTGGACAAGCCCAGCGTGAGCAGCGTCGGTTCGCGCCACCAGCTCTCATCAAAATGATCGACCAATATATCTATCCGTCCGGTGTTGCGGATTTGCTCGGCGGTGAGATATTCCTGAAAACTGAGATGCTGAAAGCCATAGGTCTCGGTGCTGTAACCGACAAAAATACCGGAGCGGTCACGGATGCTGCGCAGGAAATCGGTGGGATCGACCGCGGGTTTGACTTTGTGGATTTCCGGCGTGATTTGTTTGAGAATTTCCGCCTCGGTTTCCTGGCGGCGGTTGTCGACCGAATGCAGCCACAGCGCCAGCGGCTGCAAGACCTGGCGGGCTTCGGCGGCGGTCAGCAGTGATTTCAATCCTTTGGCCTCATCCCATTTCTGCAGCAGCAGGTCGGTGCACTTGTCGTACAGCTCGACGCGGCGGTCGGGCACGGTGTTGTAGTCACGGTGCACCAGGGCAATCAGTTGCAGCAGCAAGGGATTGGCGGCCAGGGCCAGATAGGTATCGGACACGTTAATCCGTTTGTACAGGGCGTTGGCGCTCTCCTGCGCTTTGGTGCGCCAGTAGTTGCTGTCTTCGTTGAGCGTGGTCTCCACGGCGCGGTACCAGCTATGGAGAAAATTGCGGATGTCGTCGGTCGCGAAATCGCGCATGTGCAATTCCATGTATGCTCCGGGCAAACGCACATCGCCGCGGTAGCCGGTAAAGCGCGAGGTGACAATCAGCGGGCATTTGCCGTAAGGCATGCGGACTTTTTTGTGAATCCACTGGCACATCTGCTTGCGCGCCTGTTCGTCCGCTACTTCATCGAGGCCGTCGAGCAAAATAATCGCCCGGCCGTGCTCCAGCCGGTCTTTAAAAAATGCCTCACTTAATTTCAGGTCATAATCCCGCAGGTGATGGCAGATTGCATCGATCAGGCCTTTGTCCGTATCAATATTCCGCAATGGCAACAGGATCGGCAGCAGATCGGGCGGCAGGTTGAGCTTTTGCGCCGCTTCTTTCTGGGCAAAACAGAGCAGGAAATATTTAAGCAAGGTGGTTTTGCCGGCGCCGGGATCGCCGAGCACGATCAGGCCATCGTATTTTTTGTCGGCGGCGAGTTGCACCGCCTGCTGCACGGACATGTCGCCGCGGTCGTGCAGGGATTCATCATCCAGTATCCGTTCGTCCATACGGCCCATGCCCATGATATTCACGCGCAGCGGCACATAAATATCCCACAGCAAAATTGGCACCCGGACTTTGGTTTCAAAGCCCTGAAACGTGAGCTTTTCGTTTTCCTGAATGACAAAATCGAGGTAGCGGTCTTCTTCGGTTTCGAGTTTCTTCTGACTTTGATTTTTTTTATGGGCATCATCTGCTTCGAGTTCGGCGAGTTTTTTGGTGTAGGCGTTTTCGCGTATTTGCGCTTCGGACAGACGTTTTTGGGTTTTTATTAGTCTCGTGAGTATTGTAAAAATTCCTGTAATGACTGCCGCCAGAATAAGACCGGCGAATCCTACCAACTCCGGGTTCTTTTTAATCCATTCCATCAGGCTAATTTCATTTTCCTGACCAATGATCGAAGGTGTCTCAGTCGAGTCCGCAGCCCGCAGCGCCGGCGTTCGCGGCTGACTGTTGGAATCAGTAATCAAGCACAGGGAAAGGCAGATAAAGATAAGGAGTACAAACAATCCGGCATTTTGCTTCATGGGGCGAGTCCTTTTGGATATGTGGATAAAATTTGCGATTGGCGTGAGGAAGCAATGCTACAATATAAGCACTTATGACAGGGATGTCAAGCGTTTGTTTATAAGGATCAGTTCGAAGGATTTAACGCTGGAAATTATCTAATCAAAATGAAGTGACCGCCCTTGCGAAGGGTCGGAACCTTCGTAAAGGCGGGCACTTAGGGATTCGAAAACCATGCTGTTATGGGTATATATAAATTGCGCTACAGTGCGCCGTTACGGCATACCGGCAGAGACTGGCAAAGCGATATCAAAACAGGCAATAACGAGTCCTAATAATTCACATACACACCACGTCCCTGCAATATCGGAATCTGTTCGTTTTTAGCGGTGGTACTCAACGGATTATGTATTATGTTCAAGGTGGAAGGATTACGCATCCCCTGGCACTCCATGATGGGGAGCAGATCAACGATTCCATTTGAGCTTAAATCAAGATAGTTCAGCTTGGATAACTCGCGTACCGGATCGATATTCGACAACCCGTTAGAGCTCAAGTCCAGATATATTAATTTAGGAAAGCGTGTAATGATGGAAATATCCTTAATGTGCGTACTGGAAAGTTGCAGGATTTCCAAATTAGATAGCGTGGCAGGTAAATCGAAATCCGGTAAATAGTTGCCGCCAATATCAATATTTATGAGATTCGTTAAATGTGCAAGAAAACTCACGTCAGTAACATTGTTACCCCGCAGGTCGATATATTCCAAATTATACAGATAGTGCAACGCTGCTATATTATCACCCAACTGATTATCTCCCAGCCAAAGCATTTTTATCATGGGCATTTCGGAAATAAACGATACGTCAGTCAGTTCATTCGAATACAAATTAAGGTGCTCAAGATTTGGCAGATTGGATATGTCTGTCAGCGACGCAATTTCATTGTATGAGAGTGATAATTGCTTTAAAGCCGGTAAATTTGAAATGGATGATACGTCTGTAATTTGATTTTCATCCAAATAAATTCTTTCGAGGTGCTCAAGGTTTGTAATGTCACTGACCGTTGAAATTCGATTTTGACAGGCTTGAATCTCGGTCAATTGCGTGAACACAGCGAGATTGGGCAGATTTTCGATTTTATTAACGTTGACATCAAGAAATCGAATATCAGGGCAATTCTCCAACGCCGCTATGTCCATAATCGAATTAAACCTTAAATAAACAAATTCAAGCTTTTTTGTTTGCGCCAGCGCCGAAATATCGCGAATTTCATTAAGCGCTAACCGCAGGTTTTTAAGTTCGCCCAGATTGGCTAACACAGATATATCGGAAATCCGGTTTTGTTCGGCATTCAAGGTTTCAAGCGTGCTGAGTGACGTTAGCGGCGATAAATTTGTCACCTGGCATTTTCTGATGTTTAAGTCCGTCAATTTCTTCAAGCAAACGAGTGGCGATAAATCGGTGACCGGATTCGACGAAATATTGAGATACTGCAAATTGGGACATTTGTGAATGCCCTGAAGACTCATTATTTTTCTGCTGCTAGCGTCGATGTAAGTAATTTGCTCGAGATCATCACGAGTGATACAATCAATAGAATCCGCATTTCGCGTGCCGTTGTTATCGACAGAAATCAGTTGTTCGAAGATAATTTGTCTCAAATTACGATCAAAGAACGCATTCAATAATCCCTGTGGATCATATTCTGATTGTACTGGCGCCACTGGCGACCCGGAGCCACAGCCCCACATTTCGAATAGCAGCGTTGCAAACAGAAGAATCAAAAGGAAAATATTAACGTACCTCACTCGCTTCATTTTATTAACCCTTGTTTGAGTTTTAAAAGTATGTGTCCACAGGTAGTTGGAAAGCGAACGTGCTACGCACTTTTAATTGATTAAATCCTGCGAAAAATTCCAAAGTACGAGCATCAGTATGTGAATAGAAGCGCGTAGCACGTTTACCCTGTGAACGATTACAATCAAAATTAGATATCGCCTTAAACATTAATTTCCTGCCATTCAAATTCAGAACTATCATCCTTCGGCGGAGTATTATCCTGAGCTTGACGAAGGACTCAGGCTGAAGCTTGAGATGATTTTTGACACAGCTCCCAATGGAGGGAGGTTATATGTCGTAATTCCTTTTCAATGTGCTGCTTTATATCGAATCGCGTCAGAGCCGCTTTTTTATCGTTCCCGGCGGGACAGCGGGAACGATGATGTTACTCTGTCCACTGTGGCTGTTTGATTTTCCCCATAAACAGAATCGTACCGCTTTGCTTTTCATGAATCACGAAATAAAACGGGCGATTGACTTTCATATGGAAATCCAGCGTTGAGCCGCCGCTTAATCGTTCAAACTCAATCACGGTAACGGCAGCAGCTTCGGTGCCTTCTTCATCGACCTGTACAAATGTGTTGTGGATAACGCGACTGATATAAATGTCATTCGCTGCTGTAATACGGGAAAAGTCGGCTTGCCCCGCAGTGAATGCAACTTGCATTCCCATGGCTTTCAATACGTCGTTCATCAGCAGTTTGTACTCGGTCTTGAATTTTGGCAATTCCACCGTCCCGATGCCGTGTGACATGTTGGAAAGCATGGTCGTCCAATTTGCAAATGTGAACGTGGACGCAAACGCATCTATATCCGTGGTTGAGCTCGGCAGGATCACCGTCATCTGGTAATAGTCATCGCCATAAGGCAGCGTGACCGCCTGCAGGTTATCATCCACATAATAATCGAGCGTATCCGTCATTTTCATCAGTTGGCATGGCCGTGTTGCCTGGCCGTCGAGATAGAAATTTTCTTCGGTTGTCCTGGTCTTGTCAAATTCATGCAGCCAGGTCGCTTTGAAATAGATGGCATTGATTAAATACATCACCACGTTCGGCGGAATTTCATCGAGCACTTCCTTTATTTTATCATGGGTCTTGTCTGCTGCCCAGCCGTTGATAATATTCACCGATGTTGGGTTTGAAAAATCCATGCTCCTGACTTCCGCATCAAAATATTTCTTGTTCACCTGCAAGAATGCATCCAGAACCGGAAAATCATCTTTATACCAAATGGAATTGGCAATCTCGAAAATCACCTGATCATCCAGGTTCATCAGCAGCGCCATCAGGCTGTTGAACGATTCGTTGATTACTTGTTCGGACAATCCCTGCAATTCCAGCACATTCCGAATGGCATCGTACGTACTGCCGCTGGCGCCGTTCAGGGCCATGCCAAACGCATACGATACGCTTAAAGGGGAGATGAAGAGATTCTTACTGGTATCCATCGGGGTGAGCTGGTTCATCAAATTGAAAGCGAACGACTGGTCGGCCTCGACAATCTGCATTTCACCTTTGGATAATGAACGTACGGTATTATCGGAAACAGGCGGGCCAACAATGATGGGGTCTTGCTGGCAACCGGGGAACAGGAATATTGCTGCAAATAAAAATAAAAGTCGAATTTTCATGATCTATCCTTTCCGTTTGATACTGTGTGTAATTTGATAACCATGAAATACTCAAACTTCGTGCCAGTATGTTTGTGCCATAAATACAGGGGATTTCGTTGATTTTAAACTTGTACATTTTCAAAAATCTGAATGGGATTCAAAAAACTGACTAAAGGGACGATAAATACAAATATTCTTCAGGCTTTTTGAATGGCGGCAGCGCCGCAGGTCAGGCATTTCCGGCGAGACACCGGAAACGATAAATAGAAAATTAGCTTAATCCATCCCGGGCGAGCACTAACGCTCCCATGAGCGCGGTATCATAGCCGAGTTTGGATAGTCTTACATCCGGCACCGGCACGACGCGTAAATGGTCGTGCAGGAATGCCATCACATCACTGATCAGACGTTCACCGCGGCCAATCGCCACGCCGCCGCCGAGGACAATGACATCGGGAGTGTAAAACATTGCGGCATTGCGGATGCCCTGGGCGAGATGGTACGTAACTTCCTCCCATTCGGAGGCATCGAGTTGCTCGGCAGGCTTGTAATAGATCCGGCGAATCGCATTGCCCGAAGCCAGCGCCTCGAGACAATCGGGCGCGCCGCATTCGCAGTGAACACGTTCGGGGAACCGGCAATGCACCGGGATCGATTGATGGCCGAATTCCGGGTGAGCGTCGTTATTTCCGCGATAGAGCCGGCCCTGCTGTACGAATCCCCCGCCAATGCCGGTGCTGACTGTGATATAAAATAGCGAGCCGTTTTCATTGCCCAGCACGTATTCTCCCAGCGCAGCGACGTTGGTGTCCACATCGAGATGACACGCACATTCCCACTCGCGCTCCATGATAGCTTTAAACGGCACGTTACGCCACGTCGGTTGATGTAACGGAGAGACAATGCCGGTGCGCCAGTCAAGCTGGCCACCGATAGCGGTGCCAATCCCCAAAATCGGTAAGCCATCACTCACCTCGCTGATCATGGTGTGCAGCAACGACAAACCATCCTGCAATCCTTCCGGCGTATCTGCCCGGCGGCGCTGGAGAATGTTTAAATTTTGATCTGCGGCAGCGACCATCAGTTTGGTGCCGCCAATATCGAGTCCAATGTAACAGGCCATTTTTCAATTATCAGTTATCAGTTAACAATTATCAATTCACCATTCACAATTATCCCTTATAAATTCAACTCCGGATCGGGAATGGTTGTTATTTCTTCACGGGTTTTGTATATTTTAAAGCCACGCGCCAGATAGTTTTGCAGCGCAGCGGGATGATCCAGATCGCAGGTGTGCAGCCAAATGCGTTTTGCGCCCATGCCCCAGCTTTGCTCAATTGCTTCAGACAGTAAATGGCCGCCGAGTCCACGACCAATAAATTGTGGTAGCAGCCCAAAATATTCAATTTCCACAAAGCCGTTGTGCTGCTTCATCAATTCAAAATAGCCGCAGGGAGTTCCTTCGAGGTATGCCACCCAGGTGCGCAGTTCCGGCATGTTGACGTAACGATGCCAGCGAGCATCGGGCCAGGCCAGTTTATCTCTCCAGTTCCACTTGCTGCCAACGGCAATGTACAAAAATTTATTATAGGATGGCAACGGCAGTTTCACCTCGTCCACCCGCAGATGCAGTCCATCAATTTTCTTCGGTTGATACTCGGAAATGGAGTTCATTTCGAGGTAGGTTACTTTGACTTTTGCGCGCATGTTGTTTTCCGGATTGAATTCATTTGTGACAGCTTACTACTTCAAGAATGTTGAGTTTTGAAGTTTGAATGTCGAATGAAATTTCGATTCAATTTAACATACAAAACTCAACATTCAAAATTTCATTTTTTTTAATCGAAAAGTACTCATCTCACACCTTAATCCCCAATCGATCCAACGTCCTGGCCGTCGGAATTCCATTTTTATCCCAGCCACGGATTGCATAGTATTGATCCAACATTTTATCTAACGGCACGGTGCGTTTGCTCGGATCATCGCTGCGGCCTTCGTTTAGAATTCGGCCCGGTAACGTGTCATCAACGCGGGAGATACCTTCGCGCGTATTCATGTAACGCTCCAGGTTGTGGATACGCGCGCCCGCGCGCATGAATTGGCGTGGCGTCATCTTGATACCTGTGATCGCCTTAAAATATTGGCTGTAAATACCAATATCAATAAATTGCAACGCTAAGGCGGGCATCAGGCGCATAGCAAATTGCATGATCGGTAAGGGCGTATATTTGGGAATCGGTGTTTCCGTGACATGGGCATAGCCGGTGAACTGGCAGGTTTGCAGCGAATTGACAGCATCATATAAATTTTCGAAAAACTGTACGACACGCGCTTTTGCCTGCGTTGAGTGGCGGTTCAGGTAGGGCACAAACACTTCAATCGCAAAACTGGTGGCTGACAAATGACAACCGCCGCGATTAGCCACCGCATAGGAAAGTCCCTGTCCCCACGAGCCACGAGGATCGTAGGCCGCCAGTTCCAGTCCTTTCACCTGCATGGCGAATGCTTCCCCGCCGTATTTTTTGCTGAGCCAGCGCGATCCGTTGGCCAAATCATCACCAATTCCCTGACGATGCGCAAGCGCCGTGATAGTTTCACTAATGCCATTGGGTTGGCCAAATGACACGTCGGTCTTTAGCAAACCGCGCTCCCCCGCTTCCATTGCCCAGCCTAACGTGCCGCCCGTGCTGATAGTGTCCAGGCCCATGTCATTGCAGAGATCATTCCAGCCCACGATACGTTCACGGTCGAAGACGCCGAGATTGGGCCCCAATAGAATGGCAGATTCGTATTCAGGAATTTTCAGCTCGCTGCCATCGGTACGTTTGCCTTTATGTCCGCAGAGAATGCTGCACGGATGACAGGTTTTGGGAAGCGTCTTGTACGTTTCAGCATACGCCTCACCGGAAATGTACTGCGCCCGTGGATCGCTGCCAGCCTGGAAATTTTGCACTGGCATTATGCCATTCTCGTTGCAGAATTTTACATTCGCCAGCGTACCGTATTTCCGGTATTCGTTGGAGGTGAAATCATTTCGATTAATTTCATTCACTGCCCGGCGTTTGATTTTTTGAAATGTCTCACCATCGGCCGGTTCAATTTTATACACGCCGCCCTGCGCCACAATCGCTTTCACCCGTTTGCTTCCCATGACGGCGCCAACGCCGCCGCGACCGATATAACGATTCCCGGAACGAACATTGGCAAACCACACACAGTGTTCACCTGCCGGCCCGATCACAAGTTCAGCGGCTTTTTTCGGCAAATTCAACTCAGCTTGTGCGTCGCTGGTGGTTTTCCCCCAGAGTTCTCCTGCGGATTCGAATCGGACGCCCTGATCATCAATGCGAATAATGATGGGCTCTGATGCTTTTCCACGAACTAGTAATCCATCGTATCCCGCTGTTTTCAGTGACATGCCAAACGGCCCGCCGCACGATGAACTTGTGAAGATGCCAGTCAACGGCGATTTTGTTACCGCTGCAAACCGACCGCTGCACGGCGCTCCAGTGCCGAGATACGGCCCCATCATCAGGGCGAGGATATTATCGGGTGACAGCGGATCAATACCAGGCTGCATGCGATCGTATAATAGCTTGAGCGCAAGCCCTTTGGCGCCGAGATAACGCTGACGGTCAGCCGGATCAATTTTAATTATTGAGAAGGTTAAATCGGAAAGATTGACATCAAGCACGTTGTTACTGCAACCGGGAATTGATTTGTCGGCCATGTCGGTCCTTTTTTCACGTGTTATTTAATGCTATTCCCTAAAAAGTATGCTATTTGAAAACGTAGTGAAAAATGGTGATCGGTAATCGGTGATCAGTGTTTTTAACACTATTCACTATTCACTATTTACTATTCTCTATTCCCTAACCAGGATAAACCAGAATTAAAAAAATTAGACAGGATAACAGGATGAACAGGATTTCTTAGAGGAAGAGATTATACAAATCCTGTGAATCC
>JAFGDW010000264.1 GCA_016931935.1 Candidatus Zhuqueibacterota bacterium
AAGGATGCGCAAACAAGTTTCGATTACCAAACCAGCGCCACCCAGGTGCTCTACCTGCAACATGTGATTCGCAATCTGCGCAATGGCGGCCGCTGCGGCATCGTGCTGGACGAAGGGCTATTGTTCCGCACCAATGAAGATGCGTTTGTTAAAACCAAACGCAAACTGCTTGATGATTGCAATGTCTGGTGCATCGTCAGCCTGCCAGCCGGTGTTTTCACCGCTGCCGGCGCTGGTGTAAAAACCAATCTTGTCTTCTTCTCCAAAGGCAAGCCTACCGAAAATATTTGGTACTACGATCTTACCGATGTAAAAGTCCGCAAGAAGACGCCTTTGACGATTAAGCATTTCGTTGACTTTTTCAAACACCTGCCACAACGGGCGGAAACAGAACTCAGTTGGACAGTTAATGTGATCGACCGCAAACGCAAGGCCGCCGAAGAAGCCAAACCTTTTAAAGAAACCGCTAACCAGAAACAGCAGCAAGCTCTCCCTGTGGCAGAGCGGATAAAAACACTGAAGAATTTAATAGCAAAAACAAAGCGTCAAATTACCGCCAATGAAAAAGATCTGAAATCACAATCTGATAAAACTGAATTCAAGGAATTGGATTTAAAACTGACTCAGTTGCTGGCTAATGTCACCGATCAGCTTAACGAAACTGAAAACAATTATAAATCCATTATGGCAGAATTTCGTGAAGCATCAGCCAAAGCAAAGGAAATTGAAGATGCCGTCTATGATTTGAAAGCTGTAAATCCTAACAAGAAACAAACTATCGACACACGCACACCGAATGAATTGATCGATATTATTGAGGCAAAAGGCAAAGAAATAGCGGAAGCATTAGCAGAGTTAAGGAAAATATCAGCATAATTTGTGAGTAGGCGATTCCACATCCATCACACGCACATCCACGATGTAGGTTTTGCCGACCAGTCCCACGGAGCCGGCGCCCATCCAGCGGGCGCCCAACATATTACCGACCTGCACAACACACTCGGCGTCTGTGCACGCGCCGGTCTGTTGCAATCCCATTTCACGCAGCAGATCGTCCACGCGTTCAATTTCCACCACACGAAATTGCCCGGTTTG
The DNA here is from genome assembly GCA_016931935.1 of Candidatus Zhuqueibacterota bacterium. Lineage (GTDB taxonomy): Bacteria > Zhuqueibacterota > Zhuqueibacteria > Thermofontimicrobiales > Thiofontviventaceae > Thiofontivivens. Next base: position 1,096 of record JAFGDW010000264.1, read on the forward strand.
CACCAGTCCCGAATGCAGCCGTTTGGAGAGACTGACGGCTTCGCAGGGTTGCACGCCGGTGGCTTCAAATGGCAGCACGGCAATGGTGAGTTTGGGGAGTTGGTCTTCCTGGGCCGCGGCTGGCGTCCAGTAGCAAAACAGCGTCAAATGATGCCAACAATAGGAGTGATATAAATTTCATGTAGACGCCTTTGTGTTTGTGAGAATTTTAATAATGAGGACAGGTGTGGATAAGCCAACAAGAAGATCGAATCGTGGAGCATAATCGCGCATTTTTATAATCGCGCCTGTTCAGTAGTGTCATACCATCAACATATGCCGAATGCAGAAGATAAATTGCGGTGTTTCAAGGGGTAGTGTCCAATCAATCCCACAAGTTTATCAAGTGTAATTCTCAGAACCGCGTTTTCAGATTGATTTTATTTCCACAATCGGTTATCTTGAAGTTATTGGGAAATTCAAGCGATGCCATCTCTCAGAGCGATGGCATCGCTAAGGCCGCGAACGAAAAGTGATTCCATCTCTCAGAGAGATGGAATCTCTAAGAACGTTAGCGAACAATTCAGACGTTTCTTTTTGCGATACGCTTTGGCGATCAATAAACAGGAAGGCCGAACGGGCAGCCTGTTTCAGAAAAATTTTAAACGCCTGGCGGTAACCAATCATTCATACTTTGTTAATCTGGTCTATTATATTCACGCCAATCCGCAGTATCACCGCATTACCGAAGACTTCCGCTCCTATCTGTACAGTTCGTATCTCAAATTTTTGATTGCTAAGCGAAGTAAGCTAAAGAAAGCGGAGATATTGGGATGGTTTGGTTCGGTGGAGCAGTATCAGATATTTCATAATATGGCCAAAAACGAACGTAATTGGGATGAGTTTAAGATTGAGGATTAAAAAGCGATGCCATCGCTTCGAGAGATGGCATCGCTCATACATAAAATCTATCGAAGACAAATTATTTTCCTGACCATCGTGTAAGAACCAGCGCTTAGTCGGCATACATAAATACCGGAACAAACAGGGACACCCCGGGTATTGGTACCATCCCATTCAATTTTATAGGTTCCGGCGGCCTGATCAGAATGTAACAGGGTTTTCACTTCTTTCCCCCAAATATTGAAAATCGCAAGTCGAACATGACTATCACATGGAAGCGTATATTCAAATGTCGTGGCCGGATTAAATGGATTGGGATAATTCGGTAATAAACGGAATTTATCAGGAACAGTTCCGGTTATACTGGCGGCTACACTGCTGATTGTCGCTTCCAGCAATGACACCCGGCTGTATATATTTTGCCCCAGATGGGCATCACCAAATGAATACGTGGCACATGCATCATATATATTACCATCCGCGGCATTCCAGATGCGGAAACACATGGTATCACCAGCGACATAGCCATCTACGATGTCATTGGTCTGTTGATCATCACCCCAGGCAACAAGTCCCAACGGCGGTGCATCCGTCCATACAGCGGCGCCAATGCATAATCCATCACCGGTAAACACGGCGACCTCACTGGATGGCATTAACGGTTCATTGTTGATCCGAACATCATCAATCACAATACTGTAGCTTTCTCCTGTATTCGCTGCATAGTTGAAATGAACGACCGAATCATCTACTGCTTGCAACGTTTTTGCGAGTGTACCTCCGGTTGGATAAATTAATGAAGCCGCGCTATTCGTATATAACTTGTACCCCTCTCCTTTCTGCATACTCCCAATCCCGTTAATAACACCTGGAATGAAAAAGTTTCCGTTATCCTGCTTAATAATAACCAGGTGAGTCATTATCGAATTTAAAGCTGTTTCCACTGCGATCGGCATTTCCGGTAAATAGGAAACAAAATTCCAGCCCGTTGTCAGCGAAATCGGCGATGCGGGCGCCAATGTCTGACCGGAAAAAGTCAACGCATCGTTGGCATTGACATAAATTTTATATCCCTGCTTCGTGTCCCAATTGCCAATTCCATTGATGACACCGGGAATATAAAATTGTCCGGCGCCATTGATTAAAATCGCCAGTTGGGAGCTTGAACCGAAAATATGTTCAACATTGGCATCTGTTGGTGTCACATTGGTGGAAATCCAACTCCAGCCCTTATTGAGAACGAGCTGGTGCTCAGAGACAGAACGAGCTTCCAGTGCAGAAATAATGCTGTACACACCATCACCAAATGTGCCACCTCCAATAGAATATGTGGCAGTAGCCGGGTATTCAATGGTAGCGCTCGTGCCTGCTTCCCACATACGAAATAGCATGGTTTCGCCAGTTCGGTAGCCATCTATGACTTCCGTGGTTTGGGCATCATCTTTCCAGGCGACTACCGATAACGGCGCTGTTCCCGACCACACCGATGCACCGATACACAATCGCGCCGGTGTAAACACACCAATTTCATCACCCGGCGCTAATGGATCGCCATCCAGTGTGGCAGCATTAATGACAATGGAATAGCTTTCATCGGTCTTTAAAAATGTAAAGTGCGTCGGACCAATTGTGCCTGGTACAAAATGTGCAATTACTGTTTTATCGCCAGTCATCGCCAACGATTGAGGATTGACGCTGTTCGACACGTCGCCACTCCAGGAATTAAACCTATAACCCGAATTGGCGGTAGCCGTAAGCTGGACATTTTCATTGTATGAATAATTCGTTTTGTCAGGATTTTTGGTAACTGTGCCCGAGCCAGTCGGCTCCACAGATAGCGTTAGTTGACAATAACTGATCGTTACGTTTTTCGCAGTTGACCAGTCAGAAACAACTGTGGTGTGCGTTTGGCAACGAGCGCGCGCTTTCACCTGCACAGCGCCTTCCGAATTATAGCTGTGATTTTGCGTAACCGCACCCCAACCAGATCGATAGCCATCGCCCCAATCAAACTGATATTCCACCGGATGTCCCAAATTACTGACCGCACCGCTCGCAGTAAAGCTCAAAGGTTGTCCGACTTTGCCGGTTCCCGGACCGTTTGGAGTCGTTGGCGTGGAAACCTGCTCCGTATTGGCAATTTGCAGCGTAACATCTTGTGTTCCGCCATTCGAGGATACACGGAGTGCACCCGTTGCCGATGCTGATGTTAATTTTGTGCGATCGACTGTCACGGTAACCGTCGCATTTCCGGTTCCAACAAACGGATCGACCGATCCCAACCAAAGCATTTCACTCATTGTTGAAATATTCCATGATAGTGTCCCACTACCGGCATTGGTAATCTGAAATGTCATTGAATTTGTGGTCGTTCCAAAATTAAGCGTAGTCGGTGAAACTGTGAGAACCGGCGTGGTTTCAAGCTCATAAATATAAGCGGCGCCGGCATTATTTCCTTTATCATCATCATTACGCACACCGACGATAACATAGTTTTGATAAATATCCACCGGATTCCCGAAATAATCACCGGCATCGCCATCGCTGGAAATAATTTTTTCTGTTTCAATCCAATTGCTGCCGTTGTACTCGAAAATGTATATTGAACCGCTATTTCCCGCATGATCATCGCTACGATACGCGCCAACGACAAGTCGATTATCATACATGGCAAGCCCGGACCCGAAAAAACTGTCCGCAGCGCCATCGCTGGCCGTGTGCTTTTCCAGCTCAAGCCAATCGGTGTCATATCGATTATAAACATAGATTGAGCCGGAATTACTCCCTTTGTCGTCATCCTGATACGCGCCAACTACAAGCATATCACCTTTCAGCAACGCAATATGAAAGAGATCCGTAGCAGCACCATCGCTGGCAAGGATTTTTTTCTGTTGCAGCCAGTCGTTTCCTGTTTGTTTGAATATGTACACAGCGCCAGCGTCATTGCCATTCTCATTATCATCATAGCGAGAACCAACTGCGGCGTATTCGCCATCAATCGACACGGAAGCACCAAACCAATCGTTGGCTGCGCCATCGTCGGCGTGCAGAATTTCACGCTCTGTCCAGTCGGTATTGATGCGTTCAAAAATATAGGCAGAACCTGATCGTGTGCCAAAATCATCATCGAAAAATGCACCGACAATAGCAAACTGCCCACTGATGGCAACGTTAATACCAAACCGGTTATCTGCCCCACCATCGCTAGCTGCTATTTTGTCCTGCATATTCCACGTAGATCCACTCCGTTTGTAAATATAGGCGGAACCGGATTGCTCGCCATGATCATCATCCCAGCATGAACCGACCACCATATAGTCGCCATCAATATCCACTGCATAGCCAAAATAGTCTTCGCCAGCCCCATCAAGAGCAATTAATTTAGCTGTCTGCGTCCAGTTATCACCACTGCGAGTGAACATATAAACTGCGCCTGCATCCACTCCATTTTCATTATCATCTTCAGGCGCACCAACGGCTGCGTAATCGCCTTCAATTGCCACAGCCCGTCCAAACTGGTCCAGCTCCACACCATCATTTGCAAATAACTTCGTCTCAATATCTTCATGTACCCACTGAGATACCGTATCCTTTGCCGCTTTCACTGTTACATATTCATTGCCCCCGTTTGAAGCCACCAGCAATGTGCCGGTTTCTACATTTTCAGTAAGCAAGGACCGGTTAATTACAATATTCACTGTTACATTTCCACTGCCTGTCGATGGTGATACAGATGTAATCCAGGCTTCGTTCGGACTTTCCGTTACTGTCCACGTGAGCGTTCCGGTGCCGGAATTGGAAATATTGAAACTCATCCCGTTATCACGCATCCCAAAATCGAGATCGGTCAGGTTCAGGGAAATCATTGGACTCCCCGAACCGCCGCCGTACGGAACGACTTCATCGAGATAAATACCACCTTCGAAGTAATCTGACATGCGTCCCCGTACACTAATCATAATTTCTTTGATTGTCCTGTGTGGAATGGAAGTAATATCACCGGAAAACGCGAAGCTCCTGCTAATCCAGTTGGCATCCTCCAGCCATGTTGAAATTTCCTCATAGTCTCCCCGAAAATAGCGATCCCGCGCCTGGTCCTGATCGTAAACGGTCACATGGCAGTCTATCCAGAGCGTCAGATGCGTTCCCGGGACCACGCCAATCAAATCCATGTAGTTCAGCATTTTGATGTTGTAACCATCCGCATCCTGCCAGACAGATGAGCTTGACAGATTCGGAGAAATCCAGTACATGTACCAATAGGTCGCCCCCGGATTGGTGATTCCGTGCCCCATTACATTACAAATCTTGTACGATCCGCGATTGTTTCCGATAGGATCCGCCAGACCAGCCGTCGGATAATTGACAGCGTCTGCCCAACTACTCGAAAAATTTGAGGGAAACGGTCCATCGCTGCCTTCATCTCGCGGACCATCCGTCGTCCAATTCTGAACTGTTCCGTCGTTGAAATCGAAGGCACCATATGCAGTCGGTGCTCTCATATTTACTGCATGATGCGGAAAGCTGGACACCGGGATTTCATACAAGGTGAACGGTGCGCGTTCCCCCGCGTTTGCACACATATTCCATGTTATCAAAAGCACACCAATCAGGCATACTGCCCATGGAACACATTTCACAGCTTTTGTTTTCATTTCGACACCTCCCAAATTGCGTTACTGACATCAGTTTATTGTTCCGGATACCCTTCTGATATGTTGAATTAATGTTCTATAGGCATCCAAATATGTATTCACGTTATTTTTAAAAATATTGAAAAATTGAATACATACTGATATTGAATTTGGAAATGTGTAAATTTTATTGATCCGAATATGCAATATCAATGGACGAAAATTCGGACCTCATTAGCTTTCAGGATTTGATTGGAATGCATATTGTGGATTTAAATTATGAAGAGCTCCATGCTACCAATGACACGGCGTGAATGCAATTCCAATTCATTCTTGCTTCTTAATAATATTATTAGAATTACAATAGTCGTTGGAAACATTAAGAAAGGACAAAATAGCGTGACGCTTAATTGCGGATAATATATACGTTACCTAATATTATGGATTTCACACAAAATAAAATCGGTGAATATCGTCTGACTATTCAACGGAATATTTTGGTATGAAATCTTTATAAAAATTTTCACTTCAAAACGTTACATATAAAGTTTACACGGGAATATTAACAACTCTTATAACACTAACGAAATAATGATAATGTCGTTTCAATATCGGACACATCGAGAATAACATCTACTTTCTTGGCATTTTCCTGAAAAGAACTGTACAAATAATCAATATTAATACCAACATGCCCAATTCGTGCTGTAAGGTATGCCAATTCCCCCGGTTTATTCTCAAGCGCAACGCGAATGACATCCCGGATTTCGGCTGTATATTTATATTCATCCAAAATTCGTTTCGCACGCTCTACATCCGAAACAATCAGCTTTGCAGAATCCCCAAATACAGCAATTGTGTCGATATTAATATTGTTCTGAGCCAGTACATCGCTAAAATCACCCAATGCACCCGGCCGGTTATCAAGAATAACATACAGCTCTTTGATAACTTCCATACGATCGCTCCTTAATTTAAATGATTTGTATGTATCTCGTCGCCAAATTTCTCAATGTTGTCATTTTGCTGCCACATACTCTGCAACTCATTCCGGAGTGAAGCAATTGATCTTTTCAGATTCTTACGAGTCGAAACATTTTAAGGTTTAGCTTCGTTGCCACAAAGCTCAAAATTGTATAATTATATGTCAGGATTAATTATGCGGACATCTCCTTGTCGAATTGTAAAACCGATCTGATCAAGATAATTTAGTAGTGGCACAGTATATTTCCGGCTTGTAGTTAGCAGTTGGCCGACATCACCCACCCGTATCTCTTTATTTTGTGTACAAAACCGAAGAATTTGTTGTTTAGCTTCTTCAATTGCCCGTTCATGAAATACTATTTTTTCATCGATACGCACCAGTGTTCGATGATCTAACAAAATTTCCAAACCGACACGAATTTCTGAAATCTCCGAACCGATCTGTTCAGTTAGTTGCTCGATTGATGGTGGATCGAACCTGTTATTTATAAATGCATCTGTGATTTTTTTAAGCGTTGCCTGGAGTCGTTCATCAATTTGAATTTGATGCTCGGGATGTGCAATCCGGCTGTCATGAATACGAAGCTGGTTTGCCATTTCCATTTCATTCAGCAAATAGGTAAAGAATGGCTGCGGCATCTGGCGCGGCAAACGATTTCGCAAATCCGTTTTGTTAATTCCATACAACGCCGGATTGGCCTGGTGGAATTGCTTCAATACGTCATGTATCTGACTTTTCAATTCGGTATAATGACTTCGATGAATATAATATGCTTTGCCTTTTTCAACATAACGGAATACACGATGTGAATCATATAGCTTTTCTAGTAGCTGTTCTGTTGATTGTTCTGGCAATCCCACTGCCTGGCTGATCTCTCTTAACAATTGAGGTATGTATTTTTTCGATTGAAGCGCCTGATCGATAAAGGTTCCGCTATCGCCTTTTTCCAATGCCTCCAAATGTTTAATAATATTTTCATCAAAACGTTTATGCCGGCGCGGATGAACATCCAGAATCCGACCTCCGCCAAGCGTATCCAACGGCGAATAACTTCGCATCACAAACCGGTCATCAACATCGGCGACGACAGTTTTTTCCAGCTTCAATTGGACCAGCGCCAGTTCACCGGGTTTTATATCTTCTTTATCCAGAATTGTAACCCGGCCAATCACCTCACTCGTTCCGATATGCACCCGAATACGCTCGGTATTTTTGACCGCGCGAACCCATGATTTTAGCACATATAATCTAGCATCGAGAAATTCCGTTGATTTAAAAAAGCCCGGTTCTGCGATAACATCACCACGAACGACGTTATCTTTTTCCAATCCAGCCAGGTTTACTGCTGCCCGATCGCCGACCTTTACCCTATGCACCATTTGATCATGAATTTGTAATCCCCGGATGCGTTGCAAACTGCCGCCCGGTAGCAACTCAACCGAGGTCTCATCGGAAAGTGACCCCGAGATAACCGTTCCGGCGACCACGGTACCGAAACCTTTCATGGAAAACACCCGATCGATTGGCATGCGGAACACACCCTTATCTGCTCGTTCTGATGCGCTTTCATAGGCCGTTAAAATAGCCTGTTTCACCGCAGGAATTCCTTCGGCTGTTTCGTTGGAAACGGCAAAAATCGGCGCTTCATCCAACACTGTTCCCTGCACAAGCGAGGAAATATCATCCTTAACCAATTCAAGCCAATCGCTGTCGACCAAATCGATTTTTGTAATAACTATAATTCCCTGCTTCACCTGTAATAAATTAAGAATATCCAAATGTTCCCTGGTTTGCGGCATAACACCGTCATCGGCTGCGACTACGAACAATACCAGATCAATTGTGCTCACACCAGCGACCATATTCCGGATGAATTTTTCATGGCCTGGGACATCGATAATAGTGATATTGTCTCCCAGAAAAGCAAAACCCAGGTCAATGGTCATGCCCCGGGCTTTTTCTTCTTTTAGCCAGTCTGTATCTGTGCCGGTCAGGTGTTTTACTAATGCAGTTTTTCCGTGGTCGATGTGACCGGCGGTTCCAATGACAAAATGTCGTTTATTTTTTTGATCCATTTGTTCATTCATCAGCAGTGTTTTCCAGTTTATCAATAATATTTCGTAAAGCATTTACGATAAAATGCAATTCATCATCCTGAACTGTAAACATGTCCAGAAAAACCTGTCCTTGCTGAACTCGCGGAATGATTGAAGGTTGACTCAAACGAAGCTGTTTTGCCAGCTCATCCACATGCAGATTTTGTAAATAAAGTGCCACAACCGACGTGGGCAATGAAACCGTTGCCAGTGAACCACCACCGACTTCAGCAGATGAACGTTGGACATCGACCAGACCGTTCCTCTCAACAATTTTAGCAAGCATCCGTTTCAACTTATTAGCCCGGTTACGAATTTTAGTCTCTGATTGAGTGAGCATTTGCATAACCCGATGCTGTTTCAACAATTTCGCTTCGTCAAAAAACAATTGCAAGGTGGCTTCCAAGGCAGCAAATGTTAATTTCCCGCAGCGCAACGTCCGCGCCACTTGATTTGCTTTTATTCGAGCGATAAATTCCTTTTTACCAACAATGATGCCGGACTGCGGGCCGCCAATTAATTTATCGCCACTGAACGAAACGATATCCGCGCCAGCGTCGATACTTTCCCGAACCAGCGGCTCCTTTACCAATCCATATCGGGACAGATCGACCAGACTGCCGCTACCCAGATCATGCAAAACCGGGAGTTGATACTGAACTCCTAATTCCACTAATTGCTCCAACGGTACATCTTCATGAAATCCCATAATGCGATAATTGCTGGTATGAACCTTTAATAACAACCCCGTATATTCATTGATTGCCTGCGCATAATCCCGGATATTTGTTTTGTTCGTGGTGCCAACTTCTACCATCAAAGCGCCGCTTTCCCGCATAATATCGGGAATCCGAAATGAACCGCCGATTGTCACCAGTTCGCCCCGGGAAACGACACATTGTTTGCCCTGGCTCAATGTATTTAAAATTAAAAATGTCGCTGCCGCATTATTATTTACAACAGCAGCAGCTTCAGCACCCGTTAGCTGGATAAGCATTTCTTCAACGATTGTATGACGATCACCGCGGGCGCCGCTTTCAATCTCGTATTCAACAAGTGCAAAACCACCTGCGACCTGTTGCAAGGCATCCTGTGCCGCACTCGACAACGGCGCCCGTCCAAGCCCGGTATGAAGTACCACACCTGTGGCGTTTATACACCGTGATGCACGAGGACGTAACTGCAAATCGAGGGCGGTAACCAAACGTTTCAACGTAGTTGGATACTCTAAAAGTTCAGGTGAACTCTCGAACCGTGACTCATTTTGGAGAATTTCATTCCGTAAACTTTGTAGCTCACTTCGAAGTACATTTACGACACGCGCGCGTGGATATTGAGTTAGGAATAATTGAATGGATTGATCTTGCAGCAGACGATCGATCTTGGGAATTTTGGATAGTATGTGCTGGTATGACATAGTTAGAAAATAGACAATTTCAATATGAATTTCAATACATTTTTAGCTTATTGACTTTTTTTTAACTGAATATTGTTAGAAGTAGATTATAAGGTATCCACTCAAAGAAAGATGGTGAGTACAAAAAATGGTTTTTCAGACAGTTTGATTGTAGGTGCATAGTGCATAGCGCAGAGAGCATAGCGAGATTAATTTTCGCTGTGCTCCCACTTTGTGGGAACTATGCAGCTTCAGTTTACCATCGAATAATGAGTAAATACATTATAAGTGACATAAAAAATTATTTATCTTAATTTTTATAATGAATACATCAATCAGGATACTTTTTTTAGCAATCGATGTTAATTGATTAAATAGAAGGAAGACGTTATATTTTATGAAATTAATGTCAGATTAACAAACATACGGTCACTATCTTGAATTACATTATGGTAACTGCTCTTTCATTCTTGAAATTCTGGTTACAAATGTGCCATTTCTTCCGATAATTCATATTTTTTATTAATCATTATTTTTTATTGTCTTAAATTAACTGTAAATGTATGGCACACATATTGTAATAACCTAAATAGATTTAACAAAACCAAGCGATCGCCATACACGCGATTGGGACAGGAAAGGGATAGCCGGGTAAAAGATAAATAATCAGCACAAAACGGCATCAACGGCGCTCAACTGGGAAACTTAGAATAAAACAAAAGGATGGCTCGTATAACAAAACTTTTTTAGAACTTGCTCATACCCCTCACTAGGCCGGCAGCTTTCGCGGAAGTTGTCGGCTTTTTTTTACAATCAACAACAATTCATCATCTATCGTTGGAAAGAAATTTATTGAGCTGCTACAATTTTTTCAGAAAATCATCAACTAAATTCAACATCTCTTTTTTATCACTATATTCGTTACATTCAAGTGTTGAAGCTGGATTACCAGTTATCATTCGGCTTACAAAAATCCCTTTCATCCACAAACACAAAGTTGGCTTTTTTAAATTCTCTGCAAAACATATTTCGTATCCAACGCCCAACGATGGATTGCTAATTTCAGCTATCACGCAATCACACTCTGTCAGCATCTTGATATCACGTGAATAAATATCTTCGGCTGTAAACTGCCGCTCAAATTCCAGTACATTTTCATAAACAATATGTTCAGTCAGTACGTTGTGCCGGGCAGCTTTTAAATGCGATACAATTTCTTTATATGTCTCCAAAAATCCGCGTCCGCCAGCAATCGAACCACAGAAATAAATTTTCATTCTATGCTCCAACCGATTGTTCTCTAACCTTTTTAATGGCCATCAAATTTAGTCCTTCCTTCCAGAATAAGACAAGACCAACCAAAAATACGGGCAATATATTTACGACATGTGACACAATTGCAAACGAAAGCCCCATAGCCCGCGATATACCGAACATCATGAGTGTTTCCTGGCAAATTAAATGGTAAGTTCCGATGTATCCCGGGGAAGATGGAATGACAATCGCAACTGTTGTGGTAACAAGCAACACTAACGAAGAGATTGCTCCGATTTGAGGGGTGCCTGCAAGATGAAATGCATAAAAGTCAATATGAAGGAATCCCCAGTACGCCCCCCAAATAAGCAGTGAATACCCAAATATAATCAAGTAATCCTGTGACTTTTCCAGACCAACTATTCCATTTAAAAATGAATGCACCATTTGCTGAATTTTTTGGGAAAATCGTTCGGGCAAAATGGAAATTATTTTCTGTAAAATTTTCTCGGCATAGGTATTACTCTTTTTCAGTAGTACGAGAAAGAAAACCATAACCAATGTTAAAATACCCATAGGCATAACCAATTCCTTCATCCATTCAGGAAATGGGTATAGCGCCAACGTTACCATCATGATAATGAATAGTGAGAACATATCTATAATGCGTTCAACAACGATGGTTCCCACCGCAGCACTCATTGGGACATCTTCCTTTTTACCAATAATATATGCGCGAATAAACTCGCCCAGGTGCGCCGGTAACACCGTATTTCCCATATATCCAATAAGCAACGCAGTGAATAAGCGACCGATACGAATTCGTTTTAGCGGTCGGATAAGATAATGCCAGCGAATAGCTCTCAACCAATGTCCCAAAAACATTAAGACAATCGCGGGGATAAACATATAGTAATTTGCATTTTGTAATGCATTCTTCATTTGTGAAAAATCAATTTTGCGAAACGCCAGAAACAGAAATCCGCAACTAATGACAATACCAAGAATTAACTTCCAGATCATTGATGAATTTTTCATGGTGCACGTCCTTTTTAGTCCAGCGATTGATTGAGCTGATTTACGTGGGTAAGTTGCTATGAGGATTGGATCGCGGAATGCCTGATTCATACAATCAAATGAAAGAAAAAGAATCAAGCGACCACAATTATATAGTTGGAAAATATACAAATTAATACGATGAGAGTCAAGAAATTAAATAGGGATTATCAAGTATACTTTAAAATTGATGTAAAATTGTATGGTTCGATATTCATATCTTAATAACAGCGATGAGCGGATAAATCAGAACCAATTGTATCGATTCTTAAAGTCTGATTTTATCCTGATGAATACTTATTAATATGGCAATAATTAGTATAGTAATTTGTGCTCATCTCGACGTCATGCTGAGGCATTCTTTGCCGAAGCCCCCAGTCAAGTTCCCTTAATAAACAATAAGGAATGACTGGACTTTGGCAATCTGTTATCATTATAGAAGTATTATAATGAAACTGGATAGGCATCTCTGTCCTGGGAACGCCACGTGGTGTGAGATTCCCTTCGGCCAGGCTCAAGACCGGCTTCATTCGCCCAAAAACGGCGAATTCAGAATGACAAATATTTCAAATATGCTATACAATTAGTTGCCGGTTCAATAAAATCTGATTTTCTAACACGTATTCTCAGTTCAATCCATTATTTTCCAATGCAAATTTCTTTAATTTGTTACGAATCGTTCTGACGCTGATTCCCAATTTCCTGGCTGCATGTGTTTTATTGCCTCCACATTCATCCAATACTCTCAGTATTAATTGCATTTCACTTTCACGCAGACTTACTTCAGTTTCCGGTACGACATGGACGTTTGAATCGTTGTCACCAGGTTCATTTGTCATAAATAGAAAATGTTTTGGTGTTAGAATCTGCTCTTTTGAAATCACAACAGCTCGCTCGACCATATTTTCCAGTTCGCGTACGTTACCCGGCCAATCATACTGCATGAACAGCTCCATCACGTCATCATCAAATCCTTTGACGTTTTTACGATTTTCATTGGCGTATTTCAGGATGAAGTGTTCGGCGAGTAATGGAACATCTTCCTTGCGGGATTTTAATGGAGGTAAAATAATCGGGACAACATTCAATCGATAATAAAGGTCTTCACGAAATAAACCATGTTCAACTGCCTCTAATAGATTGCGGTTGGTTGTTGCTATAATACGCACATCAACATATACATTACGGGAACTACCGACCTTTTGAAATTCTTTTTCCTGAATCACACGTAAAAGCTTCGCTTGCAACGCCAATCCCATTTCACTAATTTCATCAAGCAGGATAGTCCCGCCATCGGCACGTTCGAATCGCCCCTTTGTCTCTTTTATTGCACCGGTAAATGCGCCTTTTTCATGTCCAAAAAGTTCACTCTCAGCTAAACTTTCGGGCAATGCAGCGCAATTGGTTTTTATAAAAGGAGTATTACGGCGGGAACTCATTTGATGGATTGCTCTGGCGACCAATTCTTTGCCAGTGCCACTCGGCCCCTGTATCAGAATTGTTGCTTTACTATCAGCGACGGCATCAACTGTTTCAAACACCTTTAACATTTTATCACTTTTACCGATAATATTGTCGAACGAGTGGGCTTTGTTTAATTCGTTGCGGAGATAATAATTTTCATCGACTAATTTTTTATAGTCGAAATATTTATTGACAAGCATTAGAAGCGCATTCATGGAGAATGGTTTGGTGATATAATCATAAGCACCAAGTTTCATTGCCTCTACAGCGCTCTCAATTGTTCCAAATGCTGTGATTAAAATAACACCGACATCTTTATTGATTTCTTTGATTGTTTTCAGTACATCCATTCCATTTACATCAGGAATATGGATATCACTGATTACAAGATCAAATTCAGAAGCACGAAACTTTTTTAATGCGACTGTACCACTTTCTGCAATTTCAACTTCATAATCATTTCGTTGAAGAACTTCGTAGAGCAGGTTTTTTATCATTGGTTCATCATCAACAACTAAAATACGCTTTTTTGTGTGCGACATGAAAACCCCACGTTCGAACGTTTGTGTGAAGAACTGAGTCCTGGAATGCCAGATACGGAATATCCGACGACATGTTGAGGTAGATGCATGAATAAATGCAGTAACTTCCGGAATCAATCGCGTGATTGGGAATGCTCCAGTCCGGAATCGGTGAAGATTTTCAAACTGGCGTGAGACCGCACAATACTCAGAATATTTCTATCATGCAAACATAATGCCAATTTCATTTAAGCGAACAAATATAATTTTATCGAATTATCTTTTTTGTACTTATGAAACTTAGTTTTCTATATTATTTAAAAACAAAAGGCTTCCATACCAATGGTCGGAAAATTGTCGAGTTATCTAATATTTCCCAGAACAGAAGAAAATGTTCCACAACACGATAAATATTTCACTTCGTCAATCAATGTTGTGATGTGTGCAAACATGTATATACGTCCAAAAAACTACTTGTATTATTATAAAAATATATTTATATTAATCTCTCTGTTTTTTTGTACACAAGTTTTACATCATTCATACGTACGTTCATCGCTTTAAACATGGTAGCTGAGCGACTATATATTTAACTAAAGCGTAGGATATTAGACTTCATGGACACAGTAATTATCTCATCAATTCTGAGTATCGGCGGCATGGGTTTGCTTTTCGGTGCGGGTTTGGCCTTTGCATCTAAAAAATTCGCAATTGAAGTCGATCCGAAAATTGAAGAAATCATTGACAATCTGCCAGGAGCTAACTGTGGTGCATGTGGTTATCCGGGATGTAGTGGTTATGCTGAAGCCATTGCTAAAAGTGGTGCTGAAGTAGCAATTGATTTGTGTACTCCCGGCGGTGCCGCTGTTTCTGCAAAAATTGCTGAAATAATGGGAATATCAGCAGTCGAAGCAAAAGAACCTCAGGTTGCAGTTGTTCAATGTCGTGGAAATCACGAAAAAGCACCAAAGCGATTTCATTATCATGGCATTACGGATTGTGCTGCTGCAGAGCTAATTATGAAAGGTGATAAAGGGTGCGTATACGGGTGCCTCGGATTGGGAACTTGTGTCGAATCGTGCCCGTTTGGAGCAATGATTATGGGTTCCGATGGCCTGCCTATCGTGCTTGAAGATAAATGTACAGCCTGTGGAGTGTGTGTTGCTGCATGTCCACGCGGAATTATGGCACTTATTCCACGGTCTCAAAAAATATTTCTGGGATGTGTTTCTCAGGATAAAGCAAAAAAAGTTAAGGAAGTTTGTTCTGTTGGTTGTATCGGATGTTCGCTCTGTTCAAAACCTAAAGTAACACCTTCCGGCTCAATTGAAATGAATGGTAATTTACCCAAGATAGTAAATCCTACAGCAGATGATTTACCCATGGCTGTTGAAAAATGTCCAACAAATTCATTTGTAGTGCGTAAATAGAAAGAAATTATCAATGAGAGAACAAGTCGAAAAAGTATTGGATAAAATTCGTCCTTCAATTGCAATGGATGGCGGAAATGTCGATCTGGTTGACGTAAAGGACGGAGTCGTTCAGGTACGCCTGACAGGCGCTTGTCATGGTTGCCCAATGTCGGAAATGACTTTAAAAATGGGCATCGAGCGAATGATTATGCAGGAACTCCCTGATATAAAAGAAGTACAAGCAGTCTGATTTATCCTTCATATCTTTTGATCTTAACTGAATATAAATGGCACACGATCGCAAATTAGGTGATGAATGGAGTCATTGGGACGGTGATTTGTCCAGACTCGAACGAAATACCGAGACTGGCAAACGCGTCTTTCTTGGCTTTGCTATCATGAGTATTTTATTGCTCGATATTGCCATTGCGTTTATCTGGTACATGATTAAGCCACGCATGCTGGAAATTAGCCGCACCATCGCAAACGTTATGGAATGGGCAGCAATAGTGGCAATCATTGTGCTGTTTCTGAGTTTTATGCTCACCGTGCTTTCCATCATCACTCAAAAAAATCTGCTTATCGGCTTCGGACGAAAAAAATTCTCTATCACCTTCCTGACGCCATTTATCATTCAATTGGGTGAAAAATTTGGGATTTCATATGATCGTATGGGTAACTCATTTATAAAGGTAAGTAATTCACTTATAAAAACTACCAGACGTCATATCAACAACCAGAAAATACTTATCCTTATTCCACGTTGCCTGACAATTGCTGTTCAAAAAGAAATTAAACAATTGGCACAGAAATACGGATGCCTGATTTTTACAGTACCAGGTGGTGAGCTGGCCAGGAAGATTATTGCCAGAGAACGTCCGAAAGCTGTGATTGGTGTTGCTTGTGAGCGGGATTTAATTAGTGGAATTCGTGATGTGAGTTCCATTCCGGTCATCGGTGTTCCTAACCAACGACCGGAAGGGCCGTGTAAAAATACGATTGTTAATTTCAGAGATATTGAAGAAGCAATACTTCATTTTCTAAATTACAAAACAATGCCCCAACCTGCTGCGGCAAATCACTTTGCCGGTCATTGAATGACATCCATCCCCATAAACGGACGCAACACTTCCGGGACAATAATGGTGCCTTCATCGGTTTGATAATTTTCCATAATAGCGATTACTGTTCGTGGTAGCGCAAGACCAGAACCGTTAAGTGTGTGAACGAATTCCGGTTTAGCGCCACTTTCACGACGGAAACGAATATTTGCTCGACGAGCCTGAAAATCTTCAAAATTACTACAGGATGATACTTCCAGATATTTGCCAAGCCCATCTGCCCAAACTTCTATATCATAACATTTGGCTGCTGCAAAACTTAAATCTGCGGTGCACAGCGTAATGACGCGATATGGCAGGTTCAGCAATTGCAGCACTTCTTCCGCATTCTGCAACAAGAGTTCCAGTTCGTCATAGGACGTTTCAGGCTTAACAAACTTTACCATCTCAACTTTGTCAAATTGATGAACACGAATCAAACCTCGCGTATCTTTGCCATGCGAGCCTGCTTCGCGGCGAAAACATGGCGTATAAGCAGTATAATAAATCGGTAATTGATCGACTTGCAACATTGCATCGCGCAATAAATTTGTGACTGGGACTTCCGCCGTCGGGATTAGGAATAAATCATCCGAAGGAATGTGATACATATCCTCTTCCAATTTCGGAAGCTGTCCGGTTCCAAACATCGTATCCCGATTCACGATAAACGGTGGATACACTTCAGTATAGCCGTGCTTGCGGACATGCAAATCAATCATAAAATTGATCAGGGCGCGTTGTAATCGGGCGCCAGCCCCTTTAAAACTAACAAAAGACGAACCTGATACTTTCGTGCCAGCAGCCAAATCAAGAATTCCTAAATTCTCACCAATTTCCCAATGCGGCTTGACTGCGAAATCTTTCTGCTCCGGCTCACCCCACTTTTTTATTTCGACATTGTACGATTCATCTTCGCCGATTGGTACACTGTCGTGCGGTACGTTGGGAATACGTATTTGAATCTGGTAAATTTCGCCTTCAATAACACGTACCTCTTCATCCAGAATTTTAATCTTGTCGGAGACATCTTTCATGTTAGCGATAAGCGAAGAGGCGTCCTGTTTATCTTTTTTTAGTTTGGAAATCTGTTCGGATACGGTATTTCGAGTGCTTTTCAACGATTCAACTTCAGCCAGCTTATCCCTGCGGACAGCGTCCTTTTCCACCAGTTTATCAAGCTCGGCGAAATCTTTTTTTAGTTGGATCGCTTGCCGGACTTTTTCCACGTTGTTTCGGATATACTTCAAATCTAACATAATCCACCTCACCAATTGATGCGTTATTGTCCTTTCCCAGCCAACATTATATAGAAGGTACTAAGTATAATTTTCAAATCCATTCGCAATGACATATTTTCAATATAAAATAAATCGTATTCCAGTTTCTTTTTTACGTTTTCAAACGTATCGTCGTAGCCGCCTTTAATTTGCGCCCAGCCGGTAATGCCGGGTTGAGCGCGTAATCGCCTTGTATACAACGGAATCTGCCGCTTTAACCGATCGACAAAATAAGGTCGCTCAGGTCGCGGACCTACCAGACTCATATCCTTATATAGCACATTAATGAATTGAGGAATTTCATCAATCCGTAATTTACGCATAATCTTTCCGAGCCGTGTAATTCGCGGATCTTCCTTCCCCGCCCAGACCGGCCCGGTTTCACGCTCGGCACGGTGAACCATCGAGCGGAATTTATAAACAGTGAATATGCGTCCGTTTTTACCGACACGTTTTTGGGCAAATAGCACCGGACCGCGTGATTCCAACTTTATCAATAATGACACGAGTATCCAAAAAGGTGAAAATCCTACCAGCACAATTAACGCCACGCTTACATCGATAAAGCGCTTGATTTTCCGCTCCCATTCCGGCATCATTTCCGGCAGAATATCGATGAGCGGCACACCATAAATTTGATTCGTCCGGCCATAACCCATTACGATATCGTACAGATCCGGCACTATTTTTAAATTCACCGGCAAATCATTGCTTTGAGATATGACCTCAAGCACCTTCTTCTGAGAGCTTCCTTCCAGTGCGATAAGTATCTCTTCAATGCCTTCGCTGCGAACCAGCTTGGGAATGTCTTTAATGGTGCCAATCACTGAACTTTGTTTATATTGTTCATCAACATGCTTGCGTTGGATATCCACAAAACCCAGGATGTCATAACCCAATGCCTTATGTGACGAAACTTCATCGTAAAGTTCATGTGCTCGTTTATTCCACCCGACGATGAGCGCTTTTTTTCGCCCAATCCCATACTCCAGCAACTTTCGTTGTATTGTGCGAATAATAATGCGGCCGGCGGTGAGTGTCACGAGTTGAATAATCCAGTAAGCAGCAAACAGAAGTCGACTGGTGGAAGGCGCGGTTGTCAAGTCAACGCGAACATCCATCGTTGCAACGAACGCCACCAGACAACCAATGGTGACCGTTTTCGTGATCGCAACAGCCTCATCCACGCGCGATTGCGCATACCACGACCGATACAAGCCAAAGAACAAAAATAGTATAAACCAAAACAAAAACATCAGACATGCAACATAAAACTGAAATAGTTGATCCGTGGCAGCAAAATACCCGAGATGATATCGGATTAACAGCCATATGTAAAACGTTGCAATAACTGCAAGAAAATCAATCAGAATCAACAGAATTTTTTCGACGATTTTGGGCATGTTCTTCTATTAATTTTTCATACAAACATTCGATATCATCGACCATCCGCTGAGCACAAAAATCTTTTGCAACTCGAGCATTTGCCCGTTCGCCCAATCGGGCCGCCTTTTCCGGATGACTTAGCAGATCGATGATAGCATTTGAAATTGCCGGCACGTCCTGCGGTGGTACCAACAAGCCGGTTTTATTATGATGCACAATTTCCGGGACGCCCTCCACCCGTGTGGCAACAACTGCTCGTCCCAGATACATCGCCTCGGTCAATGAACGCCCCAATCCTTCCCAGCTCGACGACAGGACAAATATATCCATTATCGACACTAGCTCAGGAATGTCAGACCGATACCCCAATAGATGTACACGTTCCGATAATCCGAGTTTTTTTATTAATTTTTCCAAATCATAACGCAATTCGCCATCACCAACAATGACAAATTGTGTGTCAGGAAATTTTTTAATAATCGATGGTATCGCATTAATTAAAATATGTGGTGATTTCTGTTTTGAAAGCCGACCAACCATTCCAACTATTTTTGAATTGGGATCGATTCCAAGTTCTCTACATTTTGCCGGTCGACTTACACTAATATTTTCAAACTTGTCGAACCGGATTCCGCTATAAATATTCACAAATTTATCATGTTTGGCAATTCGCAACTGAATTGCCTTTTGTCGGTTCAGTTTAGAAACAGTGATCAATTTATCGGATAACCTGGCAACCATGCGTTCAATCAGGATAAAAAAATGCCGTTTTATCGGATGCATAAAATCATGGAATGGAAAGCCATGGATCGTATGAACGACAATTGCGCCGCCAACAAGCCGCGATGCTATTCGTCCAAGAAAACCGGGTTTCGAACTGTGTGTATGTACAATATCATAATTGCCTTTTTTCATTAAGCGAAAAATTTTAATGAGGGCAATCAAATCATAAACAGGATTAATCTTCCGCATAAGTTCATTAACGACAAGCAATCGCATATTGGGAATTGCATTCGCCCGCTGGAACCAGTCACCATCTGAAGCGCTAATCAAATCGACATCATATCGATCGCGATTTAAACCTTCAACAGTAATCAGAGTATTATCCTGCGCACCGCCTATCGGAAGGTTCGTTATGATATGTAATACTTTAAATTTTTTTGTGGTAGCAATCAAAAATAATCCAACACTCCAAAATATTTTACTAATTTATGCCCGCATCATTCACTTCGGTTTTGGTCGCGATGAGCTGAACAAGTTACAATAACGGATAATATAATTACTTTATTTGATTAATCCAACAATCCTGTTGCTTATTTTAATAATTTTTCAACTTTTTTTATCAGCGTAGCCGCTGGTATTTCAATACAAAATGGCCGTTCCATTTTGCATAACGGTTCGTGCTCTTCATTATAACAGGGCTGAAACGGACAATTATTAATAAATAATACATCGTTTAAGTATTTTTCAGGCACAATTGTATTGGGATCAACAGCTCCAAACAATCCAATGATCGGTTTATTCAACGCGATAGCGATATTTAGCAATCCTCCATCCGGAGCAATGACCAAATCCGAGCGATAGATGATTCCCATCGTTTCCTGTAACGATATTGAACCGGAAAAATTTACAACTTTTGGATTTTCTCCACCAACTTCTTCGCCATTGGCAACGCTACTTCCAATTAGCAGAAAAATCACATCTTTAGATTTTTTGAGAACAACCGAGATAAGTTCCTTATAATAATCAGCCGGATAAATTTTTGACGGCCACCTGCCCCCAACAACTAACGCTATTTTTCGGATTGAATCATTGCCTATTCTACTTTGAATAAGCTCGTTTCCATGTTCGATTGATTGTTTTGATAATTTCAAAACCGGCACATTCGAACCCTTATGCCCGAGCTGATGCAACAAACGATTGCTTCGGTGTATATGTGATTCACGTTTCCGAATTCGCAGCGAGTAATTGTATCCCACCAAATACGTCGGTTTCAAAATAAGCGCCGCTCGATAATGATCAATATTGCGCGACGGACTCAACATTAAATCGAATTCCCGTTTATATTTTTTCAGGTCCGTAAGCGATGATATTGAAATAAACCGCATTTTTGGAAATGTATCATGAAGAATACCTTGTGTGCGTTTCGTTTCAACGACTGTGATTTCGGCATCAGGGAACAATCGATCTAATTGTTGTAGACATGTTGTCAAAATAACAGCATCACCAATTCCCGAAAAAAGTGGGACTACAATTTTTCTGATTTTATCAAAATGGGGCTTTTTTTTGCACGCCGGTTGAATTTCAATGCACGCCAACAAACCGTATTCTGCTATGCGTTTTGCGACCGATTGTATGAATAAGAAAGATTGTTTGGCGAATAAGTTGACATTCATCTTGAGAAAGGGACTTTGAAAATCATGAAAATAGTTTATCGAATCGTAACTACTCAGGTGTTCCGTCATTCCGGTTCCCTCCGTTTTTTTGGGTGAGATACCGACCGGAATGACAGCCGTTTTTCTGTGAGAATGGTACCCGAGTAGTAGCATCAAACCAACATTATACGATTAAAACAGTGTAATTCTATTTTAAAGACTACGTTCCTACCGAATACGCATCAATTGAACCCCATAACATTTTCCAAACATTATTTATTAACGGTACAATCAGCATAACCACGATTACTTCCGAAACAATAATGATATTAAAAAACAGTCCAAAAAATGCAAGCGTTAAATAGGATAGAAAAAATGTATATACCAGTTGGAAACCAACAAACGCATTCTTCTTATATGAAAGGTATTTTAACAGATAGGCGAAAACACCCAGAAAAAACATGTAAATCAATGAACCGTACACACCGATAAAAGCATATAGCATTCCAAAAAGTCCGAACACATTTGTGGAATGGAAAAATCGATAATTAGTGGAGATCGGAATCCAATGGCGTATGATGATTTCAATAATATCCGAAGAACCCAACAGCAATACGTTATATAAATTTATTGGTACTGCAAAGACTTCTTTCATTGAGTACATGGGGTATTGCGCGTAATTAAAAATTTCACTTGTACCGATCGGCCCACCAAATAAATACGAAAAGAACAGGTGCACAAGGTATTCTTGTATTTTGGATGAATAGGCATTCGAGACGCCGATTCGTGTGTAGCCAATAATGTACGAGACATTGAAAAGAACAAATATTACAATTGCATAAACAAAGGCTTTCTTTAAATTGAATTTCACCAGTTTGAACAAATAACTAAAGTAGAATGCGCCAAGCAATATCGTTATAATATTGTTTTTGATTTGCAGGACTAAAACGGTAACAAACATCAGTACCAGCAATGCCAGAACGGAGACTCGTTTTCTGTATAGAAAATAGGCAGCCAAAAACAAAAATGCCGGCCGATTCAGCACCATCACGTGAGCCAGTAATCCTTTCCCATACGCTTCTTCAAACTCACGCGAGGCAATCTGAACCCAACCGCCAACCTGATTTAACGCATGGTAAAAGTGTATAAATCCAGCCAGGATTGCAATTATCCCGACAATGATAAATGCTGAGCGATACTGCGTGAACATATCCTGCAGCTTATGCTGTTGCTCAATTTCATAGTCATCATTCAGAAATTTCTGAATGAGAATTCCGCCAATTCCAAAGAACGTCATGCATGATAGCACAAAGAAGATGCTTTTTAAATGGACAGCAAAGTAACCAAAATGAATACCTACCACATTCACCATGATGGAAACAATCACGTATGGCCATACCATCACATTGATCGGGGTAATGAAAAGACCTTCCCGACGATAAGAAAAATAGCTTACCGTTACGGCAAACAGCAGCAGCAAAACAACAGATGTTATATTTTCAAATATTCCCATTAATTAAACAGTTCTTTGGCTTTGAAAAAGGTATCCCGCGTTACACTATTATAATTGCTGGAATATTCGACCAGCAGTCGACTGAATTTGGCGACTTTTTTCGCCGGATATTTCTCAATCAGAATGAGCTTGGGAAAAATGTAACATAAATTTGTGAACCGCCACAATTTCCAGAGAATCATCTGATTTGGCATGCGTATTTTTTTGTGAATGAAGCGATTTAAATACCCAATAAATTTATATGGCAATCGATTTTCGGAGAAAACTTTCTTATTGGAGATACTTACTTTATGATACACTTTGGCATTTGAAATTGCATGTAACGGCACCATGTTCTTTTTCATCCGTAAACTAAAATCATAATCTTCCTGCCCGAAAAAGAACTGTTCTGTCAGCACACCGTATTTTTTATATATCTCTGTTTTGGTGAATAATGCACAACCGGAAATGAATGATATTGGACGCTCCGTAATATTTTTGATGTGATCGACAGTTTCATTCACATTAAAAAATTTTCGTCTACCGGTAAATGTGAGCTCCCCCCCAAAATACCAGATGGTATCTGGCTGATCATAATAAAAAATGATTGGCGAAATTGCCGATCGTTCCGGATGCTGCTTTAAATTATCAACTAAATTGGCCAGGCATTCACTATCAACTGTTGTATCATTATTCAATAATAGCGAAAATTCAAATCCGGCCTTGATCGTATATTGTAGCCCGACATTCGTACCACGGGCGAATCCCAGGTTTTCACCATTCTTTACTAATAGTAATTTTTTATCCGAATAGCTACTATCAAATTTATCGCGATTGCGAATATCGCTTTCCGTTAATTCAGCATAAGTCAATGAATATTGCTGGCTTTGATGTGCGAAAGGTCCAAAGTCTGTTTCTAACTCACCTGATGCCCACGATTTTATTTTTCCAAGTGAATCATCCGTAGAGCCATTATCAACAACAACGCACTGGAAGCGCTGATACGTGCTGTGCATCAATGATGTCAAACACTCGCATGTGTCCTGCCAGCCGTTCCAGTTTAGAATGATGATCGCAATATTCGAATTTGACATAGTTAAATTCAAATCACAACACAATGACACGTTATTCACAAACCATATTATATTTTCTTCAGTGATAACCGACTGAATATTTTCTTTGTCAATGACCGCTCAGTAATATCAAAAATATAGTTCCAATAGAACCAGGACATAATTCCAATCACGATGGAAGCAATTAAAATTTGAAGCAATAGTGTTTGAACTACTGTTTTGGCTGACAACAGAAGTGCGCCAAAAATTGTCAATGACACGAGTATATGCACCAATTTTTCTTTTTGCAACGATTCCATTAATCGTGGTAAAAACTTTTGCGACCAAATAAAGAGCAAGAAAAAATCAATCACGACACGTAGAGACCAGGCATAAGCTGCGCCAACAAGTCCGAATTTTTTAATGAACAAATTCAGGATAAAAAAGTAGAAAATCGATTCCAGGATATGAAATTTCGCTGGTAAATCCGGCCGTCCGATTCCCTGAAGAAACGTAAATGGCACGAGTGCTAAAAAATTGAACATAATGCTTATCGAGACAATCTTCAGGATTATCGCGCTCTTCTCAACAAACGACTCCCCCAACCAAAGCAGGATGATCTCGTTCGAAAACGCAAACAAACTCAGGCAAATAACGCCTGAGAAAATGAGAATAGTTTTAAACGACTTGCTGAACAACATGTATTTTATTTTTTCATCGGAAGCAGTAATGCCGGTGCTGAATTCGGGAAACAGCGTAATCATCAATGCGCTGGGCAAAATGCGTAATCGCTGCACAGCTTCCAACGGAGCAGCATAGAATGTCAATAGCTCCATCGACAAAATGGAACCGATAAAAAAACGATCCACATACACCAAAACCGGATTAATGACACCGGTAACCGTCACCCAAATGCCATAGGATGATAGTTTTTTAACGATGTCGAGCCTGGGAAGCTGAATGTGCTTACACGCCGGATATATGTTCAAACAAAGAATGAAGTAGATAATTGTTGCAACAATGCGCGTTACAACGATATATACCATTATTGTCGATAAAGAAACGCCAAACCACAGAGAAAAAATCGGAAAAACAAAACTAAAACTGTTTACAGGAATCGTTACGTAATTAATCAAATCAAATCGTTGAGCGGCGCCAAGCACGCCTTTCAAAGAATTTGTCAGCAACAGAAACGGAATGGCATACGCAATAGCAATAAACGAAAGCCGGGTTTCATAGATATTATCCGGTGTTATTCTGAGATAGGAGGTGATGATTATCGGTATCAAATAATAAAAAATAATACCACCAGTAATTCCCAGTAATAGACTGATAATGATTGCTGTCCATGTAATTGGCGGCACCAAATCGCCATTACCTGTCCGAACGTCTTCGGAAACATATTTTGTCGTCGCCCGGGCGATCCCAAAATCCAGGAGTGTTAGTGAAGCCAGAATGACCCACGCAATTGAAAGTATCCCAAATAACTCGTTTCCCAGCCCCTTAATAATATATGGAATTGAAACAACACCCACGACCAGGGGCAACAGCATGCCAATGATATTTATAATAGTATTTTTAGCGAGTTTATTTGATGAAATAAATGTGTCGCTCATAAAAATCAGCTTTGTATCTCGGTAATAAAATCGTGAACTGCCGAACGATAAGCAACATTAAAAAATCCGCCGACAAATACCAAAAGCGTGAAGAACACTACAAAGATCGCGCGTTTGGGACGGTGCTTTCGCACTGGCAACACTGCCTCATCCAATACCTGGACGGTGGGTGTATCCTTTGCTTCCTGAATTTTTGCCTGCTCATATTGCGGCAATAAAAATTCAAGTATTTTTTCCTGAATAAAAACTTCCCGAAATCGACGGGCGTATTCCAGCCCAACTTCGGGAGCATCTTCCAATGGAATGAACAAATCAATTTTTCGTCCGTCGGGATTATCATAATCGATTGGCGCTTTCATTTCATTATAGCGCTTTTGCATTTCGTTCAATTCGCGTTTTATGCGGATATACTCCGAATGGCTGTGATCCACAGCTTGTTCGACAATTCCCAGTTCAATTTCTTTGGCCACAATCTGTGCCTTTAATTCACCAGCGGCTTTAATGGTTGCCGCTGTTTGTTCCGGCAGCGCGATCATCCCGTATTTCTGCTGGAATTGTTTCAAGTCATTCTCAGCGACTGTCAAATCGTTCACGTTTTCCAGGTAACGTTGCTCAATAAACGTTCGTGAATTTCGCGCGCGTTCGGATTTCAATCGCTTGTTTACCCGATCCAGTTCAGCAACGAAAAAATTAGTCATATCCTTGGAAAGCTCACGGGCTTCATTTCTTTTGCTATGTATAAAAAAACAAAACCATGTCGCACGGGCTTCCGCAAAGATCGTTAGCGTACCTTCATCATTTATCACAACGCCGGCATGCTTTCGTAAATTTCGAACGGCTTCTTCCATATTTTTTGCACGATAGCGATTGATGAGATCGAATTTATTTACAACCGATTCCATCACCGTCCGACTATTCAGCGTTGCCGTAAACATAACGGATTCATCAGAAACGCCGCTTCCCAATCCCAGCGCTTTCAATGGCATGTCGCTTAGTAACGCAGCAAAATTGGACAATCCACCTTCTTCTACTGGCGGCAAAATGGTTGATGT
>JAFGDW010000265.1 GCA_016931935.1 Candidatus Zhuqueibacterota bacterium
CAAAGACTAAACGGAACAAAACACCAGCGCACCTTTTTAGGGCTTAATAAAACAAGCCACCACCTTTGGTGGTGGTCATTTGACTTACTTATGTCAACATCAGCTCATCATCGCTTTAAGCCGACGCTCTTTGTCGGCTTAAATATATTTTCTACTGCACACATTAAATCAAAACAATTTTCAATCCAGAGATGGAGACTGAACTGAAGCATCAATTACAAGCTGACAACGAAGCGTATTTTGAAACAATCGTCAAGACGTATCAGGATAACGTGCTGAATACATGCTACCATTTTCTCCACGATAAACTCGATGCAGAAGATGTGGCGCAGGATGTATTCATTGAAATCTTTCGATCGATTGGCAAGTATCGTGAAGAAGCGCAGCTCTCCACCTGGATTTACCGGATTGCCGTTAACAAGTCGCTTGATTTTATCCGCAAGAAGAAACGTAAGAAACGGTTCGCTTACATGGTAAATTTGTGGGGTGGAACGGATGATGAAACACAATTGCAATTGTCCTCACCAGAAAATCCCGAAAACGATTTGGAACAGCAGGAACAGATCGACATACTGAATAGCGCAATCAATGCGTTACCTGAAAATCAGAAAATTGCACTCACGCTTAGCAAGTATGATGGCCTGAGCAACAAACAGATTGCAGATATATTGGATATTTCGCTTTCGGCAGTGGAGTCTTTGATTCACCGGGCAAAACAAAATTTGCAGAAACGGTTGTACAACTACTTCAAAAAAAATGTGTAGCACGCACAAGAAATTTATCATAATGACGTCTAAACCAGTATGAGTGATAAGATGAATAAAATTCAGCAGGAAATACAGAAAACTCTTAAGTGTTTCGATCAGGTTGAACCGTTAAAAGCTGATCCATTTTTTTATACGCGATTGCGTGCCCGGATTAAAGACCAAAATGCGAATACCCGGCAAGTGACTGGCTGGAATTTTGCCTGGAACATAGTGAAACCTGCGCTGCTTGTCGGTATTGTTGTAGCAAACATTGTGACTGTCATTGTTTTTATGAAAGACCGAAAGGCTGAGTCTTATAGCCGCCAACAGTTGTTGGAGATGTTTGGCCAGGAGACAATGCTCGACTCCAATCAATACGACTCGAATTTAATATCTATAAATCAGGAATAAGGTATGGATATTTTCATGAAAAACAAACTATCTGTCTGGTTGATTGCGTTGCTGGTGATTCTAAATATCGCAACCGTTTCAATGTTTTGGATAAATTTCAATCGCAATCCAATGCGTCAGACACCGTTCGGATTGCAGCCGCCGGAACAACGTACATTGCAATTCTTGCAACAAGAGCTTGGGCTAACGGATGCACAAATCAAGCTATACGACCAGCTCCGGCAGGCGCATGCGAAACAGACCAGGCCGTTGCTCCAGAATATCCGCCAATTAAAAAGACAAATGATGGATGAAATTTTCAGCTCCGAACCTGATTCGGGCAAAGTCGTTGAATTTACTAGGCGTATTGGTGATATACAGGCAGAAATTGAACGCCTTACATTTGAACATTTTCTCGACCTGAAAAAATTATGTGGTGAAAATCAGGTCGATAAGCTGCAGGAATTGCTGGATGAGTTTTTTCGGCGAAATCCAGCACCAGGACAACCTGGAGCGCCAGCCCCCGGATATCGGAGACCAATGGCTCCGCCGCCGGGAGGAAATCGTTAAAGAAACTGATTTTGCCCTTTATCTTTGTAGATAAAGGGTTTTTTGTATGTTGATAGAAACAACAAGTTTAAGATTTCCGAAATTTTAAAAACTTCGGAAATCTGTTGAATAAGAAAAGTATTAAAAAAAGTTGTTGCCTCACTTCTTCATTCAAATTATTTCAGCAAAAATACCTGCTTAAAAAAAAATAAATTCACACCGCAAGATTTTTTCTCAATTGACGTCTCAAAGATTAAAAGCGCCATTAGCATCGATTTTGCAAATTACGAAGGAGATTACAATGGATTTTCGAAATATTATTACGCGGTCTGTGATGTTTATTTTATTGTCTACAATAAGCAATGCCAAATTATACAGTCAATCATACAAAATCGTCGATACAGGACAGACAACTTGTTACGGAAATATAACTGAAATCAGTGCCCCAATCGCAGGCAGTGCTTTTTACGGTCAGGACGCGCAATATAACGGATATCAGCCGTCATACACCGATAATGGCGATGGCGCAATCACCGACAACGTCAGCGGTCTGATGTGGTCGAAAAGTCCCGATTTGAACGGCAACGGCGTCATTGATGCCTATGATAAGCTTAGCTACGACGACGCACTTGTTGCGGCTGAGACACTTAATCTGGCAGGTTACAACGACTGGCGTATTCCATCTACCAAAGAGTTCTATTCGTTAATTATGTTTTATGGAATTGATCCCAGCGGGTACGACGGTTCGAATTTAAACAGTCTGGTTCCGTTCATCAATACGGACAATTTTGATTTTGGATATGGAGATACGCAAGTCGGCGAGCGCATTATAGATGCCCAGTTTGTGGCAACGACTATCTACAAAGGAACAGTCATGGGCGGACAGCAAGCACTGTTCGGTGTAAATTTCGCGGATGGACGGATTAAAGGATATCCCATCGATGCGACGCCGAATCAGCCGAATGGCAAAACCTTTTACATTCTGTTTGTCAGAGGCAATGCGGCGTATGGGATCAATGATTTTTCCGATAACGGAGATGGTACGATTACCGATAATGCCACAGGCTTGATGTGGGCGCAAGCTGATAATAGCGATGCCGTGCTCTGGCAGGACGCGTTGGCCTGGGTGCAGCTAAAAAACAATGAATATTATCTGGGTCACAACGACTGGCGGCTTCCAAATGTCAAAGAGTTGCAGAGCATTGTTGATTATACCCGCTCACCATCAACAACTAATTCCGCAGCGATCAATCCGCTGTTTACCTGTTCGACGATTATTGACGAAGGCGGAAATGTTAATTATCCGTTTTACTGGAGCAGCACAACGCACGTCAATATACAGACCGGCAATAATGCCGCCTATGTGGCGTTTGGTGATGGACTCGGTTGGATGCAGGATCCGGTTAATGGCAGTTATCAGCTAATGGATGTCCACGGTGCCGGCTGTCAACGCAGTGATCCGAAAACCGGCGACCCGGCCAGTTATCCGCATGGTCATGGCCCTCAGGGAGATGTGATTCGCATCTATAACTATGTCCGGCTCGTTAGAGATGCTGATCTAATTACTGGCGTAAATGATAACGAAGATACAGCCCCGGCTTCATTTTCCTTAAATCAAAACTTCCCGAATCCGTTCAATCCTGTCACAACAATTTTATTTTCGTTGACCGTGAACGAGTATGTAACGCTTGAGATTTTCAATATGTTGGGCGAACACGTCGCGACGTTGGCTAACCGCGCTCATGAACCTGGTACATACAATTACCAGTGGCAGGCAGTCAATTTTTCAAGTGGAATTTATTTCTACCGGTTAAGCACTGGATCGGTTTCAGTGACAAAGCGAATGATATTGATGCAGTAATTATGCGCGACAAATAATTTCAGATTCCCGGGATGTTTCATAAAGGAGGAAGCAATGCAAAATCAGAGCCCAATAAAAAAACTGATGGTATGCTTAAACGTAATCTGTTTCGCACGTGTTTCGTCATCTGCACAAACGCGGCAAGGAGTGACGAACTCGCAGCTAACAGATTTAGTAAATCAATAAAAGGTCGTGGATACCGGACAAACGAAGTGTTTTGATAATTACAATACAATTTCTCAACCTTCAATAGGACAGCCATTTTACGGACACAGGGTGCGTAGCACACAGGGAATGCGCCTTCCTACACTGATAACGGCGACGGCACGACTACTGATAATATGACTGGATTAATCTGGCAGAAATCGTTTGCGGGAATGTCCTCTAATGAAGCCGTGGAGAAGTCAAAAACATTTAAACTGGCGGGCCAGGTCGGATTGACCGCTGCACAATGCCAAGGAACTGCAAAGCATCGTCGATTATAGCTGTTCGGTACAGAAAACCAATTCAGCGGCGATTGATACAGTCTTTGATGTCGCTCCAATAACCGATGAAGACGGCAAAACGAATTATCCGTTTTAGTACACCTCAACGACGCATAAGAATATGCACAGTGGCGGTGAAGCCGTGTACATCTGTTCAGGTAAGGCGCTGGAATTTTTTAAGCCACCGTTTGCATCTGGCAGCGGCAGGTAACAGGATGTCCACGGTGCCGGCGCCCAACGCTGTGATCCCAAAACCGGAAATCCGCATGATTATCCGAATGGCCATGGCCCGCAGGGGGACGTCGTTCGCATAAATCATTACGTTCGATTGGTGCGAGATATAAAAATGAGCAATCCATAAAAAGATCAAAACTGGCTTGTTATTAAAATAGTCTCTCACATTTGTTGTCCCAAAACAGGATGATGGAAAACAGGAATGAAATCCGTTTTCCATTTTCCTTTCTCCTTTTGTTTTATAATTCTACATAATTGTCCTGCTGCATTTCATCACTTGCCTAAAAAATTGAATACCTACCCATATATTAGATGCAGAAAGCTGAAATTGTCGCTGCATGATTTGGATTTGTTGATTCTTGTGATTTTGTCTCATTAGTTTATAATTTAATGAGACAGTATTTTCTGATAAAAGAGGCATGAACATTAATCCATTTCAAAAATCTCGTGTGGCTTAACTTTTGATATTATTCCTCTTATACGTTTGAGATTAATGCTTCAAATATTTTTGAGGATGGACTGTATCATTTAAATTTTATTTGTGTATGAAAATGAATAATTATTGATGTGAATGATATGCGTTAAGTTCATTTAAAACAGTGTAACAATTTGACAGTCGAAGCAGTTGCTCAAATGGTACGTTTGTTGCGGGTGAAGAAAGTCTATATGCATCCAGGCAAAATTAACTCTCCAAATCGGAACACTTCATTTTCTGAATAGCTTTTAGGTAGTTTAACTGGTAATGCTACCGGGTTACTGTCAGACATCCAAGAAAAGGCTCTATTAAGAGATAAAAGTCCTCCTGTGCAAAAAATATGTCGATTTTTGCTGTTATCAAATAAAAGTATTTTAAAATGCGAATCAACAAAATAAGCTTTTTAAAAAATAATGAGGTCAACCAAATTTATCAGATCGGCGAATGACGACCAGACATCCAAACGGGCTCTTACTCTTTTTTTGAAGAGTTGATTGTTTATATAACGCATAAAGGAAAAACAACCGTCCCATGATACTATTCGGCTACTATCTGAAGTCCCAATCACTAATACGATGTCTAAACAAATTCCATCGTCGTCTTAGATTATTCGTTTCCACGCATCAGTCTGAACAACGGGCTGGACAGATAGTGCCATTATAGCCGATATATAATTTACGTTCTTTGTAATTGTAATGATTTTTTATACCCTCTGTACTCTTGGTTGGTGGTCCAAACATGATAAAGAACTGTCGTCATATTTCTGCCAATTATCGATAATGCGACTGGCTTTCCCTTTTTGCTTTTCAATCTCTGATAGTGCTTACGAACATCATCATCATATTTAATGGCGCAGACAGCAACCTCAGAGAAAGCCCGTTTTAAATAGGCATTACCGTCTTTAGACGTTTTGTAATATTTGGCAGATTTACCGCTAATATGCATTCGTGGCGTAAAGCGACAATACGATGCAAGTCGTTTACTGTTAAAAAATCTGGACATAACGCCAATTTCATAGCGAATGGTCGGCGATAACATGTCACCAATACCTGAAATTGATTTTAACAATTTCGTGATCTCGTCTTCTTTATTATTTTTTCGGATTTCGCTTTCGATGATTTTTATATTTTCATTGAGCGTTTCGATGATATTGGCTTTACAGCAACTACCAAGTTTAAAAAGATCATGCATCGGTAATTCAGTGTCCCGAAGGAAAGTTAATCCATTCGATGAATAAAGTTTTCCCGCATCAGGTACATTGATATTATATTTTAATAAATTAGAGCTACAGTTATTTGTCAGTGCGGTTCTTTGTGCGATCAAGAATAATCGTGTACGGCATAGATCGCGCAAGGCACGTATTTCTGCACTTAGATAATATACATCTGGGATATAGTCGTTTTTAATATAGTATCTGAGCTAATGTGTTACTGCTTATCTTATCATCAACATATTTTGTATCGACTATCGCTCGTAAACGTCTTGGATGTGCCAAGACAATTTCGTATCCTAACTCATCTAATAAATCAACGATCCAGTACCAGTTTA
>JAFGDW010000266.1 GCA_016931935.1 Candidatus Zhuqueibacterota bacterium
ATCAGGCACAGAAGGCTGAGCAATAAGCTGGGTTAAAGCAGGTTCGTTCTCCGTAAATTTAATGATCATGCCTTCCTGGCCGGCGGCCCAACATGTGTTTTCATCCAACGCATAAAGTGATCTGATATATTTTGTACTATTTGTTTTCAATAATTGCCAGGTAGCGCCACCATCGACTGTTTTTTTGACTACTCCATATAATGGATCACAGGCAAGCCAACCTATATTTGCATTTTGAAAGTACATGGCTTCGTATTCGTGATATCTCGTTCCATCATTTTGATTGATCCAGTCTATTCCACCATTGGTTGTTTTATAAATAGTATCTCCATTTCTGCCAGCAGTGACAATCCAGCCGATATTTGGTGTAACAAAATAAATATCATCAAATCGATACACATCAAAATGTGTTTCAATTACTTGCCAATCGCGTCCGCCATTTTCGGTCTTGTAAAGAATAGTTGAATCGGTAGCTATTATCCAACCATAATCCTGATCAACAAAAAATATTTTTGAATAATAATAATTCGGATGATTGCCAACAATTTCCCATGTTTCGCCACCATCCTCTGTTTTTTGTATAATCCCCGATCCCATAAATGCTAATCCTGAATCAGTAGAATGAAACCAATAGTTTCTTATGGTTTCACGGATATCACCAATCGTTAACTTATTCCAATGAGTTCCCCCATTTGTTGTTTTATAAAGAAATCCATTATTATGAATTGCATAGCCAGTGTCCGGATCAAAGAAAGTTGGCGATTTCAAAGAAACCGATGCTGATTGGTCACTTATTCTTTGCCAGTTCGTGCCACCATCAATCGTACGATATGTATTGTGTCCATCGTAATCAGAACCATAAATCCTGCTAAAAACGACTCCTGTATCCGGGCCCCAAAACCGAACATAATTAAATGATTCCAATAACTCTGAAGTACACGGTTTCCAGCTTTCGCCTCCGTTTTTTGTTTGCAGGATCAAGCTGCTTTGATAAGGCAATGCCCAACCTGTGTTTTCATTAAGAAATTTTATTTTGGAAAGTAACTTTTTATAGTTTGCCAAGGTTCGCCCGCATTCGACATAACTGTTGTTCCAGGATTTTCCGCCGTCAGTTGTCTTGTAAATAACTACGGCTCCATCTGTTCTGCTAGTATCTTCCCTTCCTGCTACCCAACCGGTATCAGCATTAACAAATTCCACGGAATTAAAGCTACAGTTCGAATCAGAAAAAATCAATTCCCATTCTTCTCCTCCGTTTATCGTTTTTAGAATGTCACCGGAATAACCAACAGCATATCCTTTCATGGAATCAACGAAACAAATATCACATATTGCAAATACATTTGAATATTGATTATCCCATGTATAACCACCATCAACTGTTCTTAAAATATAGCCCGGTTCCTGTTGAAAACCCACCAACCAACCTCGATTTTCATCGACAAAACACCCTGCAACTATTTCGATGTCGGAAAAATACTTTTTCATACTCCACGTTATTCCGCCATCATGTGATTTATAGACACTGCCAAACAAACTATAAACCCAGCCGGTATTTTTATTAACAAAGTGCAATTGGGAAAAATACGCAGGTGATAATTTTTTCATGTACTGCCAATTTTCACCTCGATCGAATGATTTCAGGATCGAGCCAAAATCTCCTGACACCCAACCAGTATCGCCAACAAAACTAACTGATTCCAAATTTTCCGTTACTTCAGCCACCTGATGTTTAACATCCCATGTTTCTCCGCCATCCGTTGTCTTCATGACTGTGCCATAATCGCCAACAAAAATTACTTCATCATCACTAAAAATGTAGAGATCATTCAGTTGATTGCCCTGGGGCAATGGATTTTGCCATACAAACTCTGACTGTCCTAAAAGTTCCGCGTTCACAAATATAGTGAGCAAGATGACAATTTTTTTCATGTCGCATATCCTTTATTTAAATTCGTTTTATCGAAGCAAAATCATTTTCCGTCTTGCCACAAATGAGCCCGCCTTTAATTCATAAAAGTACACTCCGCTTGCTAAACTACCTGCTTCAAAATGAATCGAGTAATCACCCGTGGGTTGTGTTGCATTCACTAATGTATTAATTTCGCGGCCAAGCAGATCATATACCTTCAATGTTACATATTCATTTTGGGGGAGTGAATAACTAATTGTTGTACTCGGGTTAAACGGATTGGGGTAGTTTTGGCTTAATGTGATATTATCAGGCACAGAAGGCTGAGCAATAAGCTGGGTTACAGCAGGTTCGTTCTTTGTATATTTAATGATCATACCGTTGCGTCCGACAGCCCAACATGTTTTTTCATCTAACGCAAAAATTGATTCAACGCTCCTTTTGCTATTTGTTTTCAGTACTTCCCATGTCACTCCACCATCATGAGTTTTTAAAATATCTGATGAGCGGCTAATCCACCCAACATTTTCATTTAGAAAATAAACTGCGCTAAAATATAGATCGGGGACTTCAATCCAGTCAATTCCACCATTCATTGTTTTAAACATTTTATCTTTTCTGCCAAACGTAGATAACCATCCGTCATTTCGATTTACAAAATAAATTTTATAAAGCTCATACGCCTCCATTTTGAGCGCTATTTCCTGCCATTCGCGACCGCCATTTTCTGTTTTATAGATAATTGTGGAATCATTTGATAGAAGCCAGCCATAATCTTCATCGATAAAAAAGACTTTCCATAAGAACGGTTCGGGCATTTCGCCTACGATGCTCCACGTATCGCCGCCATTTACCGTTTTTTGGATAGCGCGCGATCCCATTAAAACAAGGCCTGAATTAGCATTGTGGAACCAATAAGTTAGGGGGATATCACGTTTTCCTTCAATTTTTATGTTAGTCCAATTTTTCCCACCATCGATGGTTTTGCATAAATGCCGATCTTCCATGTAATCATATGGATCAGCAATCGTATAGCCGGTATCCGGTGTTAAAAAAGTGGTCGGATATAATTTGGAAGACGCTGGTTCTTCATTCATCCTGCGCCACGTTGCGCCGCCATCAACAGTACGATAGGTATTATAGCCATCGCAACCAGGATTACCGGCCCAACTAAAAACGACTCCTGTATCTGGCCCCCAAAACCGGACAAAATCAAAGTTTTCCAACAATTCCGAAGTTTGCGGTTGCCAACTTTCAGATCCGTTTTCTGATTTAAGAATCAAGCTGCTACCATAAGGTAAGGCCCAACTTGTGTTTTCATTGAGAAATTTTATTTTGGAAAGCGCTTTGCTACCATCATCCCAGACTCGACCGCAACCAACATAATTACAGTTCCAGGATTTTCCTCCGTCAGTTGTTTTCATAATAATGGCATTCCAGTCAATCTTTCCCCGTTCCTGACCAGCCGCCCATCCAGTGTTTGCATTTACAAATTGTACGGAATAAAAAATGATGGTCGAATCCGAATAGATCAAATCCCATGTATCACCACCATTTACAGTTTTCAGGATGTAACCGGAATAGCCGACAGCAAAACCTGTTGCTGAATCAACAAAACAGATGTCATTCAACGCATTCAATGCAAATTCACTTGTATATTGATCAATCCAGTTATCACCGCCATTAACAGTCTTCATGATGTAGCCTTGAAATTGTTGCCCACCGGCCAGCCAGCCTTGCTCGCCATCAATAAAATATGCTGCATCCATCCATAGTTGGTGTTTATCTAGTTTCTTTTCCCAGGTTTCCCCGCCATCACATGATTTATAAAGTCCGCCCCATCCCGTATAGATCCATCCGGTATCTTTATCCACAAATTGAAGTTTCATGGAATAGGCCAATGGAATGTTATTAATGTGCTGCCAATTTTCACCCCTATCCAGCGTTTTCAGGATTGCGCCATCAATTCCCGATATCCACCCCGTATCACCGACAAAACAAATGGAGTATAAATTTTCAGTTAATCCAGCCACCTGATGTTTCACATCCCACGTATCTCCGCCATCCGTTGTCTTCATCACCGTACCATAATCGCCAACAAAAATCACTTCATCTTCACTGAAAATGTGAAGATCATTCAGTTGATTGCCCTGGGGCAATGGATTTTGCCATACAAACTCTGACTGTCCCAAAAGTTCAGCGCTAACGAGTATGCTGAGCAAGATAACAATTTTTTTCATTTTGTCACATCCCCTCACATTATTATCTTTAAATATTTTCAAATATAGGTTATTGTGAACGATCAATCAATTTTTATCTTCACTATTTCAATAAATTCATTTTCGTGTCGTTGTTGTATTTCGTGGTTCAACAAAAAAACAATTGCTTATAGATGCGAAAGATTACGGTCAATAAACTCAACAACAATCGTACGGATTTTATTTTCTGTTGCAATATTACCGGAGGCGCCTGCGGCATTACCGGGTATTCGGTAGATGGGTTTAGGTCAACCCAAACAATTAACCTGCTATAAAAATTACTTTACTTTCACCTAATAATTTTCTATTTTACGGTTGTACACATCTAGTAGAGACGATTTATATTATTCACCCATTTAATTACAATTATTTATGTCGAACGTCAAAGAAAAAATCACAAAAATTATTCATGAACAACCGGATGATAGTTCATTTGATGAAATTCTTCGTGAACTTGCATTTCATAGAATGATAGAACGTGGATTGCAGGATTCAAAGGCTGAAAGATTAATTTCCAATGAAGAAATGAAACGCCGGATCTTGTCGTGGCAAAAGTAAAAATAACCTGGACAAAAGAAGCCGAAATTTGGTTGAAAGATATTTATGATTATATATCGCAAGATAACCGGGATGCCGCTGAGAAAGTCGTCAATGGTATTTATCATAAGGTTCAGGTAATCGCTTCATTCCCCCAAATTTGACATCGTCATACTGATGAAATGGATAATGAGATTCGCATTCTATTATATGGACACTATCGGATCGCATATCTTGTAAAATCTCCTGAACAAATTGATATTTTAGGCATCTTTCACGGTTCACTAGATATCGACAGATACTTATTATAAAAATTTTAAGTCGAACATTTTATTTTATCCGATTTTTAAGAACAATTATTAATTGAGATTCCAACATCGAAAGCCACATTCCATTCAGACTGTGGCTTTTCAATTTTTGCTTCCTAACGGATACTATTTGACCAAAACCATGTTATGCATCCTGGAAAACGAACCCGCCGTCAATTTGCCGCTATAAATATCGTCTGGCAATTCCGCTGCTTCGAACACCACCGTATAATTCCCGGGTGGTTAATATTTGTTTACGAGCGCTGTGATATATTCGCTCCATAAATCATCTTTTTTAGAGCAATATGGGGTAGTATTTTCCATTGTCCATTTTCCATATTTTCTTCTCAAAGTTTATAATCGCTATTTATATTTAGTTTCAAAGTAGTGTTTTCAACACATATTTTGAATTTGATAAAAAACACTTGATTTTAAATGAATGATCATTTATATTAGAACCATGCGAACCAAAGATGAATTCAAACAGGAAGCGCTGTTTAAAGCAACCGTTAAATTGGTCAACGAGATCGGTTTTGTGTCCAGCTCCGTGGCCAAGATCGCCAAAGAGGCTGGCATCTCCCCGGCAACGATTTATATTTATTACAAGAATAAAGAAGACTTACTCGTTTGCACCTACGTAAACATCAAACGTAATTTAAGCAAAGCCATGCTGGAAAATTTCCATAGCTCATTGCCGATTCGCGACATTTTAAGAAACGCCTGGTTCAATATGTTCCGGCATATCACCAAATACCCCGACTATTTTCAGTTTACCGAGCAGTTCGCCAATTCACCGTACAGCGCACTGGTAAACTCGCTTGATGTCGATAAATATTTCGAGCCAATTATTAACGTGCTGCAGCGCGGGATTGAACAGAAAATAATTAAGCCCGTGGATTTCGATATTCTGTTTGCGTTTGCATTTTATCCAATTATCACGCTGGCGAATCCGCGGTTATGTGATAATTTTGAGGTTAATGAAAAAAATATTGAAACGGCGTTCACTATGGCGTGGGACGCAATAAAACTTTGAGGGTTCAATAATCCAAAGTTCGATGTTGAAATGCAATTTTGACGTCCGAACAATGAACTCCTAAACTTGAACGTTGAAATTTTTTTGCTTATTTAACTAAATGAACATTCACTTAAAGACACTATAGTCATGAGATTTATGCACAGAAAACTTTCACTTATTGCAATCCTATTTCTGATAGTAATGATTCTCACATGCTACTACTACCGAACCACAGGAGATGCTGCCATGAATAATTATGAAAAATCACCTCAATATCAAAATGGTAAATTTATGAATAAAGCCAAATGGGACCGGTCATTTTCCAAATTTGCACCCACAATTTGGAAATTCTGGTTCAGCAAAAATCAACGCGAACCTTCGGGCAGTTTGCCCCGGCACATGGTTGATCTATCGCATTTTAACAATCCGGACACCAATCAACTAAACGCCACCTGGATCGGGCACTCATCGTTAATGATCAACATCGATGGCTATAAAATTATGACCGATCCGGTATTTGAAAATAAAATTTCTCCATTCGGGCCAACGCGTTTCAGTGGCGATGTCCCACTGATTATTAACGATATTCCCCAGGTGGATGTGGTCATAATTTCACACAATCACTACGATCATCTCAATAAATTTTCAGTAAAATTCCTGAAGGACCGGACAAAGTTATTTATTACAACGCTCGGTGTAAAACCGCTGCTTGTTAAATGGGGAATTCCCGCTGATAAAATCATTGAGCTGGACTGGTGGGATGAATATCAGGTAACCGACAATTTAATGATTGCTGCAACGCCATCGCAACACTTCTCCGGGCGCGGATTGTTCGATCGCGAAAAAACGCTATGGGCATCGTGGGTAATAAAGGCTACAAATCATAGAGTATATTTTAGCGCCGACTCCGGCTATTGGGATGGCTTCAAACAAATCGGTAAAAAGTAC
Source organism: Candidatus Zhuqueibacterota bacterium (assembly GCA_016931935.1). Taxonomy (GTDB): domain Bacteria; phylum Zhuqueibacterota; class Zhuqueibacteria; order Thermofontimicrobiales; family Thiofontviventaceae; genus Thiofontivivens. The sequence goes on from JAFGDW010000266.1 coordinate 6,979, forward strand.
GGACCGTTTGATATTAATTTCATCGAGTGTGGCGCCTACAATGAAGCGTGGTATTTCGTCCACATGTTTCCCGAACAGACGGTGCAGGCGCATCTCGATTTGGGCGGTAAAATTGTCCAACCGATCCATTGGGGCACCTTCAATTTATCGCTGCATCCCTGGTATGAACCTATGCAGCGTTTCACGAAGGCGGCGGATTCGCTGGGTTTAACCTGCGCGACGCCGATTGTCGGGGAAACAACAATCTTTAATGGTAATATTCCAAATCAACGTTGGTGGGAACCATTTATCGAAAAGCACTAACTGTATTTAAAAACCATTGGGAACCAGAATCAACAAATGGGATATGAATAACATTGATGATCAGACTGGTCGCATTGTGATTGTTACCGGCTCAAACAGTGGGATTGGTTATGAAACTGCACGCGTACTGGCGTTAAAGAATGCCACTGTTATTCTTGCCGTTCGGAATTTGGGAAAAGGCAGTACGGCAGCACAAAAAATTCTCGACCAGAAATCCGATGCAAGCGTAAATGTAATGGAGTTGGATTTGGCCAACCTGAAATCAGTCCACGCGTTTGCAGGCCAATATCTGAAGAAATACAAACAGCTTGACCTGCTGATTAACAATGCCGGCGTAATGTTGCCACCGTATACAAAAACAGCGGATGGATTTGAACTTCAAATTGGCACCAATCATTTTGGACATTTCGCGTTAACGGGATTGTTGTTTGAACTTATTTCGAAGACGCCAAACAGCAGAATTATCAACATTAGCAGCGCCATGCACAGGTATGGAAACATTAATTTTAATGATATTAACTGGGAAAAACGCCATTACAAAAGATGGAATGCGTATGGGGATAGCAAAATCGCCAATCTGTATTTCACCTATGAACTTGCGCACAAGCTGAATCAAGCGAACATCCACACAATAGCGGTTGCTGCTCATCCCGGCTGGACTGCGACGGAACTACAACGGCATTCCGACGTAATGCAATTCTTTAACAGTGCCTTTGCACAAAGGATTGAAATGGGCGTCTTACCCACCTTGTATGCGGCAGTCTGTCCGAATGTGAGCAGTGGCGATTTTTTTGGGCCTTCAGGGTTTAAGGAGATGCGTGGTTACCCCAAAAAAGTCGACTCGAATCAACTATCCAAAGATCAATCGATTGGCTGGCAATTGTGGGATGTTTCAGAAAAAATGACCAGAATTTTTTTTAAGATTTGATTGGCCGTTTTAAATCATTATAACCAAAACAGGAATACAAAGGATGAAAATTAAAGCCATTATTACAGGTTCCACAGGCATGGTCGGCGAAGGTGTGTTGCATGAATGCCTGAAACACCCGGATGTCGAATCCGTGCTGGTGATTAACCGTCACCCCTGTGGTGTGCAGCACGAAAAACTCATTGAAATTATTCACGCCGATTTTTATGATATTTCATCGATTAAAAATCAGCTTTCCGGATATAACGCCTGCTATTTTTGTCTGGGTGTATCATCGGTGGGAATGAAGGAAGATGCCTATCGGCATGTGACCTACGATTTGACAATGCATGTAGCACGCACACTTGCCAAAATCAATCCAAAAATGACGTTTTGTTATGTGTCGGGCGCAGGAACCGATAGCACGGAACAAGGCAAGACGATGTGGGCGAGAGTGAAAGGGAAAACGGAAAACGATTTGCTAAAACTGCCGTTCAAGGCCGCCTACATGTTTCGGCCCGGATTGATTCAACCGACAAAGGGACTGAATAACGCCTACCGTATTTATAAAATATTCCGACCAATTATCCCTGCTCTAAGGAGGCTATTCCCCAATTATGTGTGTACATTAGAAGACGTTGGAAACGCTATGATTCATGTGGTAATGAATTCTCCCCAAAATCCGATTATTGAAAATCAGGATATTTCAAATTATCGAAATTTATAATCTGTAGGGGACGGATTTGTCTGTCCCCTACAACCTATAATATCCTTTATGCCGAAAGAGAATTGTCCTGTCGTTATACAATCCTTATAATGTATATCGTTGTCTGCGAATAATAGCATTCCGGAATGTGGTCATCTGCCGTTAAAATGTCATTATCTTTCGTACACAAGGTTCGCAAGTGTTGTCGTCGAGAAAATGTTCATGCATACCGATCCACGCAATTAAATCATTCCGCTAACAAAAATTAAATTCTCTTGATAATAAAATTCTTGACTTTTGTAGCATGTTTTGCTATATTAGGGGGTACATTATTACCCCAGTACAAATTGAAGCAATGTGAAAAACATAACCGAAACACAGCACAAAGTTCTGCAGGGAATTGAATCCTACGTCAACGAACGCGGTTACCCACCGACAATTCGTGAGATTATGGACATGTTCGGTTATGCGTCGGTCAATAATGTGCAACGTATTTTATCCGTTCTTGAAAATAAAGGCTATATCAAACGCGATTTACGGGGGGGCGCCCGATGCATCGAATTAGTAAGGGAAAAAAATAATTCATCGGGAATAAAAAAAATACCGATGTTGGGACAAATTGCTGCCGGAGAACCTATCTTTGCCGAACAAAACATCGAAGGTTATTATCAACTCGACTGTCATTTGTTCGGCTCAACTGCCGACTTTATTCTCCGAGTCCGTGGAAACAGCATGACAGGCGCCAATATTTTTCACAATGATTTGATTGTTGTCCGACAAACCAGCTTTCCGCAGAACAACGATATCATCGTTGCGCTACTTGACGAAGAAGCTACAGTGAAGCGATTTTTTCTTGAGGAATCCACAATCCGTTTGCAGCCTGAAAATGATGAGTATCAACCGATAATCATCAACAAGAACGACATGTACTTCAAAATTTTAGGTAAAGTTGAAGCTGTCATTCATCAACTGTAAAATAGGGTACATGGGTACCCAGGAGATGACTATGAAAAGGAAACAACCTGACTGGTTAAATTACTGGAACTCAAACGACGATCTGGACTACTTACTCCATGCGCAGGACAATATTGATGAAGTCTATAGTGACATTCGTAATTCATTAGGCCGCGCATTAATGTCGGAAGAAATGCTGGAACTTCAGGAAGCACTGGAAGAACGTATTGAAATATTAGAGAAAAAAATGGGCCACCAGGCCGCTGCATAATAAAGTTTCCCTATCCCTTACTCCTCTTTCCACTAAGTCTGATGTAATATCAGCGAAAGCCTCTCAATAGAGAGGCTTTTTTTATTTCCCTGTAAATTTTGTTAATTTTTTGCTACATATTTTTCAAGCCCGTCCGATAATTAAATTAGAGTAACAAACAAGGTAGTAAAAAAACAGGCATGTGGAGTTTTCTATTAACAAATATAAACCTGCAGACACCATATCTCGGCGAACTTGGCCTGGCCACATTTGGCGGCGTCACCGGATATTCGGCAGGGTACGCAACGAAAAAGGTGTTTAAAATTATGCTTATTATTTTCGGTTTGCTGTTCATCATTTTTCAGGTTTTGGCCAATTATGATATGCTTGCTGTCAATTGGCCGCGGGTGCAAGCAGTAACCGGAGCATTGTTCACGATTAATCATTCCAGCTACATATCGGTACTCACGTCCCACCTGCCCGAGGCAGGCGGTTTTATGGCCGGATTTGTACTGGGATTTAAAAAAGGTTGATTGCTTTCATTTCCTTTCCATTTCATTTCTATTCTCCTTAGCGTTACTCGATCCCCGGCTTCGAATGAGGCCGGGGTTTCGTGTTTTATACCACCTATTGACTTTTCAAAGAATTTTCTTATATTTACCATAGCAATATGAGCGTCCAGTTGAGCGAAACGCATTCGACTCGCTCAGGCTGAAGGGTAATCTTCACGGTGAGTCCTCCGATAATTTCAGGATTTACTCCTTCGAGCCGGGATAATTCGGCAAGTATCAATCGCTTATATTTTCAAATGGTCTTTCATATGCGCCTATACTATTAAAAGGATTACCAATGATCGCCAATCGCATGGAATCGTTCAATCCATTCATTGTGATGGAAGTGCTGGAGCATGCCCAGCGTTTACAGCAAGATGGGATCAATGTGATCCATCTTGAAGTCGGCGAACCGGATTTCTGCACACCGGTTAAAATTGTAAACGCCGGAAGAGCTGCGCTGGATGCCGGCGACACACACTACACCCATAGTCTCGGCGTGTGGGAATTGCGAGAATCAATTGCTCGTCATTATAATTTAACTTATCACGTAAATATATCACCGGAACAGGTAATCGTTACATCAGGGACATCACCCGGAATGCTGCTGATGTTTTCAGCATTACTAAATCCCGGTGACGAAGTGATTTGCAGTAATCCGGGGTATGCGTGCTATCCCAATTTCATTCAGTATGTCGACGCCAATGTTTGCTATGTCAATGTGCACGAATCCAGTGGTTTTGCATTACAACCGGACGATGTTAGAAAACAGATTAACTCTCATACAAAAGCAATCTTGATCAATTCCCCCAGCAATCCCACCGGACAACTGTTGAGCTCAACGACGCTGAGCCAACTTGCTGAGCTTGGAGCACTCGTCATTTCTGATGAAATTTATCACGGCTTGGTTTATGGCGAACAACCACATTCAATCCTGGAATTTACCGATAATGCGATCGTGTTGAATGGATTTTCCAAACGATTCGCTATGACCGGTTGGCGCCTGGGATATCTAATTGTCCCGTCGGACCTGGTGCGTCCGATTCAAAAACTCCAACAAAACTTTTTTATCTCGGCGAATTCATTCGTTCAACAGGCAGGTATTGCTGCGTTAGACGACAATCATCCGGAATTGGAAATCATGCGTCAAACGTATGATGAGCGTCGTAAGTATATGGTTAAGCGTCTGCGAGATATTGGTTTTGGAATTACCGTTGAGCCTAAAGGCGCATTTTATGTATTCGCCAATGCCAGGCACCTTTGTTCGGACTCGTATCAATTCGCTTTCGATGTGTTGAAAAATGCCCATGTTGCCATTACACCGGGCATTGATTTTGGCTCAAATGGCGAAGGATACATTCGGTTTTCGTATGCCAATTCACTGGAAAATATTCAGGTAGGTTTGGATCGATTGGAGCGATATTTAAAATCGCAATAAGACTACTTTTTCAAATTAGTAACATATTTTTTACCACCAAATCTCAAAGGGCACAAAGAAACACGAAGAAAGAGCTTCTTGACGATGCTATATCTATTTCATTAAAAAAATAAAATACACCGATTCCCCCAAAAATGTTTTACTCCTATAGCATCGTTAATTCGTGCCTTAGTGGCGAGAAAATAAGCTGAATTATTACTTTTTTAATCTGACAGAGCTGATATATTAATTTTCTATTTTTGAGGAAATAAAAAACCAGGCCGAATTATGCCTGGTTTTCTTGAACATACTTTGTTACTCTCAGGAAACTTCAAACTGAGAATGGAAGATTGTGAATTGGTAATTGTCAATTACCTATTATCAATTTACAATTTTCAATTATACTAAGTCCAAAGTGGTTTTCAGATTTTCATTTTCAAACCTTCCCTTACCTTCGGCCTTCCTTCAAAAAGAAGGGAATGAAG
>JAFGDW010000267.1 GCA_016931935.1 Candidatus Zhuqueibacterota bacterium
CTAAAATATGTTTTAACATTTTCTGCCAAAAAATGTCAGAAAATAATTTCTCAGTTACTAAATTGAGCGATTAGCTGTCAGCATTCAGCCGTCAGCTTTTAAAATTTCAGTTAGTTAAACAATGTGAAATTTTCTACCGAATGAGTGGAATTAATTCTATGATCTAAGATACTGCTTTTTATATGGCTGAATGTTGAGAGCTGAACGCTGATCGCTTGTTTTTGGAATATACTAATCACGAATTGGTTTTCGGATTTAACCTTGAAGTTCTCTCCTTTTTTCAAGGAGAGGATTTAGGTGAGGTTAATAATGAAAAATTCGAAAACCAATTGAGTGTGTATCAAATTGGGGGCATGATCCCCTAATCGTCTGATAACATGAATTGTGACTAACCACGTCCTTCAGGGCGTGGTGGAAACAAGCAGAAAGTAGCCGGGCTTTAGCCCTTTAATTATATTAGGTGAGTGGCTAAAGCCAAAAAGTTGTTTTGTATTTCGCCGTCACAAATGGCGGTGTTAGTCAATGAGAAATTCTGTTGAATATATTGTGCCTACGATTTGATACACACTCAAACCAATTCAGCTTTAGTATAGAATCATAGTACGTGTGCATGTTTCGGGTTTTTGCGAGATGCACAATATTTTTAGTAAATTATAGTTTTTCTGCCTTCATTTGCCAATTATTCCTTGACTATAATATTTTATATTTGTATTATATAACTGCTCGAATTTCCAAATCGAAAAATCCTCACTTGTTTGATTTATTCCTGGCGCAGCGCGCGTTCAGTCAAATAATAATACTTATTTTCATTGATAAAAACCGGGAGATTATTCAATCTTTGGTTCGATAAAACGCTCATGTATTTTAATGAATCACAATGTATCGAAAAATTATATTGAGGCGATTTTTGCGATGTTTTGATGATTTACCAGAAGGAGTTGACAGAAATAATTATGTTGTAGGAATATCAATTTATTAATTCCGGTATCGATTTTCTCACCATCAAATCAGGAACATATCGTGACTGAAAAGTTCGCAGATGTTTCCAAACCTCCCAAACTGCTCGACCAGGTCCGCGCTGCCATTCGGACGCGGCATTATAGCTTGCGCACTGAAGAAGCGTATGTATACTGGATCCGTGAATTTATCCTTTTTCATAATAAACGCCATCCGAATGAAATGCAAGAAGCGGAAGTGAATCAATTCCTTAGCTTTCTGGCAGTAAAAAAGAATGTTGCTGCTTCTACCCAAAACCAGGCGCTTTGCGCCATTACTTTTCTCTATAAACATGTGCTTAAGCGGGAGTTGGGCGAATTATCCGAACTAATTCGTGCGAAAAAGCCACAACGTATTCCGGTGGTTTTTACACAAAACGAAGTAAAGGCAGTTTTAAGCCATATGAGTGGAACGACCTGGCTTCAGGCAAGCATGTTGTATGGATGCGGTATGCGTTTGATGGAATGTCTGAAACTAAGAGTTCAGGATATCGATTTTGAATATAGTCAAATTACAATACGAGATGGTAAAGGTAGTAAAGATCGTATTACCATGCTCCCCAAGCGTCTACATGAGCCACTAAAGGAACATCTCGCCAAGATTGAAAAACTCCATAAAAAGGATTTGAAAAAAGGATACGGTATTGTTGAACTTCCCGGTGCACTGGATCGCAAATATCCCAATGCCAGCAAAGAATTTGGTTGGCAGTATGTGTTTCCGTCACGGATATTATCAATTAATAAAATTACTGGACGAAAACAACGTCATCACGCCGTTGAAAAAACATTACAACAAGCAGTGAAATTAGCTATACGCAAAGCCGGAATTCATAAACATGCAGGGTGCCATACGTTCAGGCATTCGTTTGCCACACATTTGCTTGAGAATAATTATGATATTCGTACCGTACAAGAGTTATTGGGACATAATGATTTGAATACGACCATGATTTATACACATGTACTAAAGCAAGGTGGGCTTGGAGTAAGAAGTCCGCTTGATTCTATTTAAATCAACTTAAGTAGATTTCCAGCATGAACCGTCGAAACGGCTTTTGCATAAATTCGATTTTAGTCGCTTCAGCGGCTTCTCTAAGATAAATAAAAAATTAGTCAATTCACTAATTTATCAAATTAGAATTAAGATATCTAATATTCTGACTCCTCGATTCATTTTTAATGATATGAAGTATGAGTGTTACTATATATGCCTGTTACGGCTTAGAAAGTAACCCAGCTAAACCGATGCAATCGCTCTAAGCGATGGTATCGGTAATAGCCGCATGTTACAAACTAACCCGTAAGGAGTATATTAAAAGACTACTATTTGTACTTTGAAAGTGGTATATCCGTAACGGAGGAAACGAAATATTGAAATCGCTGCGAACGCTCCAACCGGGTCAACCGGGAACAAAGAAACTGGTGCAGGAATACGGTGAGAAATTGTACTGTGTCCGTTATCGCTATGATTCTATCACTATGAAGCGGATTACGACTGCGGAAATAATTGTCGCGGAAGAGGATTGGAAGCAGCAACCGGATCGAATTCCGATGAACAAGATTGTCAATGTAAGGGTTCATTATGGAGAAATCGAGTTGGGAGTACAAGTTAAAGCATCCGGCGGGTACTGGAATCCGCAAAAGAAATTATGGCAATTACCATATCAGGAAGTGGTTGCGTTGGGATTAACCGATCGAGTTGTACCGGAAAAACGGAGTAAAAAAAATGTCTAATATAAGAAACATCGCAATTTTGTTTGAAAATAAAAATGTCTTATATAAGACATAAAAAAAATGTCTTGTATTA